>NZ_JBIUVO010000023.1:8552-63571 GCF_044742995.1 Pseudomonas sp. NPDC087803 | reverse complement strand
GGATGAAATCCACGGGGTGGTAGTAGGAAATGAATTGCAGGGCGTCGGCAACGCTCTGAATCAGGTCATCTTGCTTGATCACGGTCATGAGTCGCGCTCCTCTAAAAGACGGGAACATTCAATAAGGTGCTTGCAGCTTGGGTGCATCGGTCGGTCGCAAGCACCTTTCAAGGCACGCCGGGGCTGCTGGCGCGACGCTAAAAAGGCGCGGCAGTATACCGCGCCTCTTCAGGGCATACACGCGCCGGCAGTCATTCGTTGGTCGCATGGTTGGCGCACAATCCCTGTAGGAGCTGCCGAAGGCTGCGATCTTTTGTCTTTTTCTTTAGAAAGCAAGATCAAAAGATCGCAGCCTTCGGCAGCTCCTACAGGGCAATGCACAAGGGTTTTTGACGTCAATTATCAGGCCCGAAAATCGGTGGTCATTTATCGACCGCCCCTCTAAAGTGGCATCCGGTCTGTAGAGTAGGACACTCGGTCAGCCTCCTATCGCACGGTGAGTCAACGATTGACCCATAACGCCATTCAACGCCTTCTGCTCAAGCGCTTTGCCCTCGCTGCCGCCACCTACGGATTGGCCTTGCTGCTGCTGTGGCTGGCGTTTTTCACCGGGCATTACCCGCAGTCATTGAGCAGCGTGGCCACTGGCAGTGCGCTGGTGGTGATCTGCCAGGCGACGTTGTTTGCGCTGTTCTGGTCCGGGCGCAACCAGCGCTTTTCCGACCCGAGCATGACGGAAGCGCAAGTGCTGCTCGGGCTCGGCTGGCAGACCTGGCTGATCGCCCATCTGGGTGAAGCACGTGGCGCATTTCTGGTGTTCTACGTGCTGATCCTGCTGTTCGGTCTGTTCCATCTGTCCCGGCGCGCGTTCATTCGTTGTGCGCTGCTGGTGTTCTTCAGTTTCTGTGCGATCACCCTCTGGGACGGCTACCACTTTCGCCTGCCGGATCCGGCACTGGCGGCATTACAGGTGTGCATCCTGGCGATGGTGCTGGCGTGGCTGGTGATTTACGCGCGCTTCGTCCAGGTTTCACGGCAGCGCATGCGCCAGCGCCGGTTTGCCTTGCAGGCGCATCAGGACACTCTGCGCGGGATGATGCGCCAGCTCGAAGATCTGGTGGCCACTGATGAGCTGACCGGACTGTTCAATCGCCGGCATTTTCTGCGTCTGGCTTCGCGGGAACTGGCGGAGATGGAGCCGGGTGTGGTGCATGGTCTGGCGCTGATCGACCTCGATCACTTCAAGCGCATCAACGATCTGCACGGCCACGCCGCCGGTGATCAGGTATTGCAGGCCTTCGCCGGCGTGGCGGGTGCCTGCTTGCGTGACGGCGACGTGCTGGCGCGCTACGGTGGCGAAGAATTCGTGGTGTTGCTGCCCGACTGCGATGCCGAACGCCTGACCGCCTGTTGCGAACGCCTGCGCATCGCCTTCACCGATGTCGAACTGGTGGGGCTGAACGTGCGTAGCCTCAGCCTGTCGGCAGGCATGACCCTGCTGGAACTGGGCGACGATCTGGACGACGCCTTGCAGCGCGCCGATCAGGCGCTGTACCGGGCCAAGCGCGACGGGCGCAATCGCTGTGCGGCGGCGTGGGAGAATGTGGATGCCTGAACTTCGCGTCGGTGACCGGCAATGGTCGGTGGCGGCGGGCAGCAATTTGCTCGACGCGCTGAATCAGCACGGCGTCGCAGTGCCTTACAGCTGCCGCGCCGGCAGTTGCCATGCCTGTCTGGTGCAGTGCGTGAACGGCTTGCCCGCCGACAGTCGCCCGGATGCCTTGAGCGCCGAACAACGCCAGGAAGGCTGGCGGCTGGCCTGTCAGTGTCAGGTGACGGAAGACTTGCAGGTGCACACTTTCGATCCGATCACCGATGGTCGCCCGGCGGTGGTCGAGGCGCTGGACTGGCTCAGTGATCACGTGCTGCGTTTACGCCTGACCCCGCAACGTCCGCTGCGCTACGCCGCCGGGCAGCATCTGGTGTTGTGGATCAACCAGATTGCCAGACCCTATTCGCTGGCAAGCCTGCCGCAGGAGGATCGCTTTCTCGAATTCCACCTCGACTGCCGCCAGCCCGGCGAATTCAGCGATGCGGCGCGGCGCCTGCAGATCGGCGACCCGATCCGCCTCGGCGAACTGCGCGGCGGCGCCCTGCATTATGACCCGGACTGGCACACCCGACCGTTGTGGCTGCTGGCGGCCGGCACCGGGCTGGGGCCATTGTTCGGCGTGCTGCGTGAAGCCTTGCGTCAGGATCACCAAGGCGCCATTCGCGTCATTCACCTGGCCCATGACGCGCGCGAGCACTATCTGGCCAAACCCCTGGCGGCGCTTGCCGCGCAGCGCGAAAACCTCAGCGTCGAGCTGTGGACGGCGGCCGACTCAGCCGCCGCTTTGGCGCAACTGCGCCTTGTTTCCCGGCAAACCCTGGCCTTAGTCTGCGGCTCAACCGCCAGCGTCGATGCGTTTGCCAAGCGCCTGTACCTGGCCGGACTGCCGCGCAATCAACTGCTGGCGGATGTGTTTCTGGCCCGCGGTTAAGCGCAGATCGTTATCGGATGAGGGAGCTCTTGTGGCGAGGGAGCTTGCTCCCGCTTGAGTGCGCAGCGCTCACAGGCTTTTGTGGCCGCTGCGCGGCCTAGCGGGAGCAAGCTCCCTCGCCACAGATGAACCTTGTAACCTGCCATGTTGAGAAACGCCATGACCGAAGCCATCCTGCTCGAACGCGAACGCGGTTTGCTTACCCTGCGCCTCAATCGCCCGGACAAGAAAAACGCCCTGACCCGTGCGATGTACAGTCGCCTCGCCGAGGCCTTGCAACAGGCCGACAACGACCCTGAAATCAACGCCGTGCTGATCACCGGCAGCGCCGAGTGCTTCACCGCCGGCAACGACATTGCCGACTTCATCCAGCAACCGCCGAGCGACCTCGACAGCCCGGTGTTTCACTTCATGCTCAACCTGCTCGAATGCCGCAAACCGGTGATCGCCGCCGTGGCCGGTGCGGCGGTGGGCATCGGCACCACGTTGCTGCTGCATTGCGATCTGGTCTATGTCAGCCGCGATGCGCGGTTGCGCATGCCGTTCGTCAATCTGGGGCTGTGCCCGGAATTCGGTTCCAGCCTGATCCTGCCGCGTTTGCTCGGGCACGCGAAAGCGGCGGAGCTGTTGCTGCTCGGTGAAGGTTTCAGCGGTGAACAGGCGGCGCAATGGGGTATCGCCACCGAGGCGCTGGGCAGCGGCGAAGCGGCACTGAGCAAGGCACGGGAGATGGCCTTGCGTTTCGATGAACTGCCAGCAGAGGCGGTGCGCATCAGCAAGCAACTGATGAAGGCGCCGGATCGCGAGCTGATCCGTAAAGTGATCGAGGAGGAGGGCGCGCTGTTCACCCAGCGGCTGCGCTCGCCGGAGGCATTGGCGGCGTTGACCGGGTTTATCAAACGCCATTGAGATTTTCGCCGGCCGGGCTGCCCTCATCGCTGGCAAGCCAGCTCCCACAGTTTTTGTGGTGGATGCAAAATCTGTGATCGCCGGCGAACCCTGTGGGAGCTGGCTTGCCAGCGATGAGGCCAGAGCAGATAAAAAATCTGTTGGATCATTATGCAAAAAGCCCCGGCACTCACATGCCGGGGCTTTTGGTTTTCAGCGATACACTCAGACCTGCGGGTCGCCCACGTGCAGGATCTTCATGCCGTTGGTGCCGCCGGTGGTGTGGTAGCTGTCGCCCTTGGTCAGGATGACCCAGTCGCCTTTTTCCACAACGCCGCGTTTGACCAGCTCGTCGATTGCCTTCTGGCTGACTTCGTTCGGTGCCAGCGAGGCCGGGTCGAACGGCACGGTGTACACGCCACGGAACATCGCTGCGCGGGCCTGGGCTTCGCGGTGCGGGGTGAACGCGTAGATCGGCACCGAAGAACGGATACGCGACATGATCAGCGGGGTGTAGCCACTCTCGGTCAGGGCGATGATCGCTTTCACGCCCGGGAAGTGGTTGGCGGTGTACATGGTTGCCAGGGCGATGCTTTCGTCGCAGCGCTCGAATTCCTTGCCGATACGGTGGCTGGACGTCTTGCTGGTCGGGTGCTTTTCAGCGCCGACGCAGATACGCGCCATCGCCTGCACGGCTTCCAGCGGGTACAGACCGGCAGCGGATTCGGCCGAGAGCATCACGGCGTCGGTGTAGTCGAGCACGGCGTTGGCCACGTCGGACACTTCGGCGCGGGTCGGCATCGGGTTCTGGATCATCGACTCCATCATCTGGGTCGCCACGATCACCGCTTTGTTGTGGCGGCGTGCGTGCAGAATGATCTTCTTCTGAATGCCGACCAGTTCGGCGTCGCCGATTTCCACACCGAGGTCACCACGGGCAACCATCACCGCGTCGGACGCCTTGATCAGACCGTCGAGGGTTTCGTCATCGGCCACGGCTTCGGCGCGCTCGATCTTCGCCACCAGCCAGGCAGTACCGCCGGCTTCGTCGCGCAGTTGACGGGCGTAGTTCATGTCGGCCGCGTCACGCGGGAAGGACACCGCGAGGTAGTCGACTTCCATTTCGGCGGCGAGCTTGATGTCAGCCTTGTCTTTTTCAGTCAGGGCCGGCGCGGTCAGGCCGCCACCGCGACGGTTGATGCCTTTGTGGTCGGACAGCGGGCCGCCGATGGTCACCACGCAGTGCAGTTCGGTAGCGGTGGCGGTTTCGACGCGCATCACCACGCGGCCGTCGTCGAGCAGCAGCTCGTCGCCCACGCCGCAGTCTTTCACCAGATCCGGGTAGTCGATGCCGACCACTTGTTGGTTGCCTTCGGTCAGCGGATGGCTGGTGGAGAAGGTGAACTTGTCACCGATCTTCAGCTCGATGCGCTTGTTGGCGAATTTGGCGATACGGATTTTCGGGCCTTGCAGGTCACCCAGCAGGGCGACGAAGCGGCCGTGCTTGGCAGCGAGGTCACGCACCAGCTTCGCGCGAGCCTTGTGCTCGTCGGGGGTGCCGTGGGAGAAGTTCAGACGGGCGACGTCCAGACCAGCCAGAATCAGCTGTTCGAGAACTTCCGGCGAGTTACTGGCCGGGCCAAGGGTAGCGACGATTTTGGTACGACGGACGGACATGCAAAGACTCCTGAGTTCAAGCGCCAGCGAAGGCTACTATGCTCCGAGGGTGTAGTCATTGTTCGAATGCACTACTTATCGTTTTCTTTATTGAACGTGGCAACTTTGGGACAAACGCGCCTGAAGATTTCCGACCAGGGGTCGATACAGAACTCAAGACAGGAGAACCCCCATGCGATTGTTGCCCATTGCCGCCCTTGCCCTCAGCGCCCTTGCCGCCACGGGATGTACCCGTTGGGCGATGAACCACCATCTGAACAACGCCTACAGCGCCTATGATCGGGGCAATTGCGAGCAGGTGATGCTCGAACTGTCCAAGGTCGAACGCGACAGCCGCGCCCGCCCGTATGTGTGGCCGGAAGTGTCGATGATGCGCGGCCAGTGCCTGGAACGGCAAAAAATGTACATCGACGCGGCGCAGACCTACCAGTTCATCATCGCCTCGTACCCTGCCAGCGAATATGCCTTCCGCGCCCGCGCGCGCCTGGAAACCCTGCAGAGCCTGGGGCACTACCCGACCCGCAGTTCGGCAGCCGTGGCTCCTGCGCCGCGTTATTAAGGGTGGTTGTCATACAAACGCTGGCTGACTGTACAGCCTGAGCTATAGTCGAAAGATCCGGGTCTGGAGCCAATGCTCCGATTCCGGGGCAACACCTGCGACTGGTCAGTGGTTACGTGACGGCGAATTGGCGACCGGCACACCGGAAGCGGGGAGAGCGCGGCTGCGATGCAGGCGCGTTCCGAAGCAAAGGTGCGGCTCTGTGATGGAGCCTTGTATGGCGAACTGCGCATGTTTACCGACCGCCGAATAGAACGGCATCAGTTGCCGTACTTCCTCAGAGTGTTCAACAGCGTCACCGACAAACCCATCGGCTTTCTGGGCAACGTGTCCGACGACGGGCTGATGCTCATCAGTCAGTTGCCGATGATGATCGGTGCCGAATTCCATCTTCGTCTGAAAATCCCCGCCAGCGATGGTTGCCAACAGGTGATCGACCTCAATGCGTGCTGCCTGTGGTGCCACGAAGACGCGACGCCCCTGCATTACGACGCCGGTTTCAGCGTGCAGCGTCCACCCCCGGAATATGCGCAACTGGTGCAGGCGTTGAAGCAGTACTTCAGCTTTCAGCCCCTGCCTGCGTCTGCCTGATACAGCGAAAGCCAAAGCAAAAGATCGCAGCCTGCGGCAGCTCCTACAGGAAAATTGCGTTCCCTCTGTAGGAGCTGCCGCAGGCTGCGATCTTTTGATCTTCAAGCCATCAAGGCAATCGCTCGTTCACTGTCCAGCGTCTTCTCCGCCAGCAACAAACCCATCTCGCTCAACTGATAGATCGCCATCGCCAGGTGCCGTGGTTTGTCTTCCAGGCTGTCTGCCAGATCCAGCAGCAGAATGCTCACCGAGGAAAAGGTCTCGTAGGTCTGGATGGCGATGGCTTCGGGATTGAGGTCGGGGGCAACGCGGAACATCTGCATGCCGCGATCCACGGAATTGCGCGAGGGCGGTTCAGGTTTGAGGTAGTGGTCGAGGGCACGCTCGGCGGCTTCGTGGAGCTTTTTTGAATCGGGGGATTGATAGGGGGAAACGGTATCGGTTTCGGGTGGATTCGGAGTTGCTTTGAACATGGCGATTTTCCCTTGAATGATGCCAGCACGATCTCGCGACTAAACGAGAGGGTGGCGGCTGAACGCAGGTTAGTCGACCGGGGGAAACCATCACCAAAAACCGGCGCGCCCGAAGGCGCCCTGCGAACAGCCACCATCGAGTGCGGGGATAGGGAATACCCGACTTGATGACGCTTATACACATTGGTGAATCCCCCGGGCGACTAAACCCGACCACTGATTGGCAGCGGCACGGATCACGTTACGGGGCATCAGCCAAGCGCACAAGCCGGCGGATTCTGGCGGATCTGTAGGCAAAGGCGCAAGGCGTTGTAGTTTGCTGCGCGTGTCGAAGTAAGGCGTGGAAAACATTAGCTGTTTTGGTGATCAACCAAGGTTTTTTTAGACATATTTGATCTTTTCAACTGTCAGTTCTGACAGTGGTGACGCGCAATCAGCGCACGTATGTTGACCCACAACGTGAGCTAGTCATTGCCCGGAGCACTGCTGACATGAGCGACACCTTCGACGACGAAAAAGGCAGGGCCTGGCTGGATGCCGAAAAAGTTCAGATCAGTGATGCGCGGGTTACGGAACTGGAGGACGGGTCGCTCCGGGAGTTGGGCGACGGTGAGCAGTTTTCCGAGGTGTTCTGGGCGGATGCGGTCCAAACAACGCTTTACCAGACCCACCCGCGGGTGGAAGAGCTGCAAACTCAGATGGTGTGCCAGTACAAGTTCGAGAACAACCGGATCTATGTGAAGACCTTGCGTTACAAGATGACCACGCGAGGTCCCGCCGTATACAGGGCAAACATAGATCTTGGCCTGCAGGCCGGCACATGGGTGCGCAAGGATTCCCCTGACTCCATGGCACAAGACACCCTATGGCACGACTATGTTGTCTATATCGACTCCCCGCTCGGACCTCCTGATTTTGGCGTGACGCTGGCAATCCGGGTCGACTATGACGGGAAGAATAATGACGTGGACCCCACTGAAGGCTGGGGGCTGGATATTTACCCGGCGCAGAAACCGATCATCGAGGTACCCGCCAATAACGCAGAAGTCACGATGCCGTTCTCTGTGGCCGGAAAAAACGGTTTCTACGCCGCCAGGATTCGTCTGAAGTACCTGTACAACGGCACTGAAACCATATTCTACGAGATGAACGTGGAGCGGGATGGAACCTGGAGGGGCACCATCAGCCTGCCGGACAATATCCTGTCTTTCTATGCCGAGCAGGTCATACGCGGAGAGTATTCGGGGAACTCCAATACCGTCACCATCCGAAAACCCCCAATTTACGTGGCACCCTACATCCACTCTCCGGCAAACGGCGCGGTGTTCAATTCTGCCAGCGGATTACTGATCAAAGGCCGCGGTACCCGGGGTAAAGTCATTGATGTCATGACACCGGGGGGCGCTGTTTTACACGGCACGACAACCGTAAAGCCTGACGATACATGGGATGCCACATTCGCCCAGGCCAACTATCCCAACGGCGGACGCGTCGATATCACGGCTGGCCACCGTGACATGAATGACTGGACCGATCCGCAATACTTCACGTTGATTTTCGCGCCAACGATCACGACGCCTGCCAGTGCCGCAGTGACCGATCCGCGAGGCCCGATAGAAGGGGGGAGGGCTGCTTCAGGCGCGGTGGTCGAAGTCCTCAAGGACTTCGAACATTCATTCAAGATCGGGCAGGGCACAGCGGATGCCAACGGACAATGGCGCGTCACGACGTTCACTCGAGACATGCCGCCCGGAGCGTTCGCGATTGTCGCCCGGCAAACATTATCAGGGGGCACTTCCGAGATTAGTCTGCCCCGTGTGTTCAAGGTTCGCCCTCCGGCGTTGACCGCAGTCAGCGTTACCTACCCGACCCTCACGAGCACCGAGTTTTCCGGCTCAGGTTTTACCGACGCCACGGTCGAGATAACGATTGTCCGAGGTCCGGCAGGTGCGGCACTGCCACCTGCCGTAGTCGTGGCTGCAGGGAGTTGGAGAACGACCTCACAGAACTGGCCCATCGGCGACTACGATCTGAAGGTCGTGCAAAGGGTTTCCGACAACGCCGGCGGCTGGATTCCCTCCCAAGAGTATCTGTTCAAGACATCTTCAAAACTGCCGCCGCCCACGGATGTGGAATACACCGTCACTGATTTCACTCCTCGATTCACGGGTAAAGGCATAGTAACGGCGACCGTCTACGTCCGGGACAAATCAAGTGGGGGCGAGGTTGCACCGCAGGCTCAGGTGACGGCTCAGGGGTGGGCGACTACCGCAATGAACGCCTGGGAGCCTGGCAGCTCGCGGACCGTGCTTGTGTTGCAGAGAATGGGTGACGCAGAGTCCGAAGCCGTCGAGCGTGTGATCAATATCGAGAAGTTTCCACTGCCGACCAACGTGCAGTACACGGTGGAGAACTACACCCCGACCTTCTCGGGAAACGGGGTCAACGGGGCGACGGTCGTACTACTCAAACCGGGAGGTGAATCGGCGGGTCTGCCGGAAGCCGCGGTGAGTAACCAACGGTGGTCTAGCCGTGCGTCGACCGCTTGGGGGCCAACCTACGGGAGAGAGATTCATATCGCACAAAAGCTGAACGATCAGTGGTCGGACTGGTTGAAGCTGTTTGTTGACATTCCACTGCTGGCCCCGCTGATCACTGCCGTCGAAGACGATGGACTGTCACCAAAAATCTCCGGCACCTGCTGGCCCGGCGCGACGCTGAGCCTGAAGTACAGCGACAGTGCGACCGAGCACCGGCCGGTCGGCACCAGCGGCACGTGGACCTTCAAGCGCGACGCGGGGTTTGCTCCGGACAAGGAGCATACCGTGACGGTGATCCAGACTTTCGCCGGGCGCGCATCGCCGCCAGCCTCGCGAGCGTTTTCGGTCACCCCGGAGCGGCCGCTGATCACCGAGCCGGGTGAAAACTCAGACATGCATTACGACCTGATCGTGCGCGGCATCAACGGCTATAACGGTGCCACGTTGCAGCTGCGTGACGCGCAATTCGGGCGGAATCTGGGTGAGCCGAAACGCCTGACCGCTCATGGCGCCTGGTTCATCGAACTGAAAAAACTCGAGTTTCGCAAATACCAGATCGACGCCAGCCAGACCATTGCTGGCAGGGAATCCCTGCGCAGTGACGTGCGCAGCTACTTTGTAGTGCTGTTGCCGCCAGTCATCGAGGTGCCTGCGCAGAACCAGTCACTGGCGCGCACCTCAACGCTTTCGGGCACTGGCGAACCCTATGGGCAGGTGACGATCTGGCGTGAGAGTCCGAGCGAAATCCTGCTCGAAAAAATCCCGGTCAGCGCCGAGGGCAAGTGGCGTGCCGAGGTCACGTTGCCGGTCGGCAACTACAACGTGAAAGCCCGGCAATTCTTCGAGACCCATGAGTCGAAGGAAAGCCCTGCGCGCACTTACAAAGTGGTGCCCGCCGCGCCAATTATCGAAAGCCCCGGGCGGGGCGTGCACATCGGTCGAGCGGTGGTGGTGTCGGGCTTCGGCTATCCGGGTGACACGGTTGCGGTGGGGCTGACCGGCAGCAATGGCACGCTGCGCGCAAGCAGTCCGGTGCTTGCGGACCGTACCTGGTCGTTGACGCTGGAGCCGGCTCAACTCGGCGGCATTTGCGACCTGGTGGCGGTGTCTTCGCGTGACGGCTTCGACTCTGCGGCCTCGGCGGCCCATCCCGTGGTGCTCGGCACTTACCTGCCCGCTATTGATGAACCGGCGCCGGGACGCTGGCTGGAAAATCCGCTTCGCTTCGTCGGCAAGGGGCGGGCGGGTGTCGGGCGCGTAGTGCCCTGGTTCAACCCTGAGAACCCTCTGAGCGCAGGCATTGCCGTCACCGCTCAAGGCTGGCGCGGCGAGGCGACGCAAGCGTTGCTCCCTGGCGGCCACTGGTGCCGGTTCCAGCAGACCATCACCGATGCTGCGGATGGCTCGACCGTTTCCGACTGGGTGGAAAGCGAGCGTTTCGACATGACAACGATTCCACCGGGAGCGCGACCATGACCGAGCCTGTGATCCGTCCAGTGCAGCAGTTGCTGACGCAAGTGTTCAGCGATGAACAGCGCGAAACCTATGCCGACTTTTGCGAGTACCTGGAAAGCGGCGGCTCGATTTTCCCGCTGGTCGAGCAAGGCGTTCAGGGCCTGGTCAGCGCTTACCGGATGAACCCCGACGACGCCCAGGCCTTTTTACGCAGGGCCAACAGCCTGGCGGTGTACATCCGGCGTCAGTTCATCGAACACTCGTTGAGCGGTTCGACAGCCCAGGTCACTCGCCCTGCCAGCGGTCTGTTGTCGATGGTTGCAGGTCCGAGTTACGAGCAACTGTTCAGCCCGCAGTTCGACGCCTTGTGTCCGCCGCAGGCACTGGAGTCGATCACCTCCCCGGTGGCTTACCTGATCGAGTTGTTGCGCTGGATTGAGGAGAAAATCTACGCCGTTGGCACCGACGAAAGCCTCGATTTGCATGATCGCCGCAAGGATCTGAAACAGCTGCTGGTCGACTTCAACGCTGTGCATCAGGCGGTGTCGGCGCTGGACATCATCGTCCCGGTGCTGGAAACCTTTATCGAGAAAAATGATAAAGCTCCGGATCTGGAAGAGGCGCTGATCCAGGCGCGTTATCCCAATGGTCTGCCTTATTACCAGCATTGGGTCACGCTGGATTATGTCGCCCGTGAACATGGCCTGTCGGTGGGCAATTTCGCGCATATGGTGGATTTGGCCTACCCCTATTTCCTGCAGCCCGATGCATCGGACAACGATGCGGGCCGCGCCTTTACTCACGCGTCGCGGCTGGGGCCTTATCAACGTGAATTGTTGACGGAGGCGCCCACTGCCGACGCGGGAAAAATCGACTATTACGAACGCAATTTCGGTGCGACCGGGGTGGAGTGGCAAAACCTCAATCAGGTGAAATTCTTTGGCGAGCGCACGGGGCTGGACACCCGGGATATCGAGGCATTGCTGTCGATTCGCGGGTTCGCCCCGACGCGTTCGGCCAACGTCAAAATATATGACAGCGAACACCCGGGCGCTGACGAGAGTCAGCGATCCGGCTCGGTGTATCTCAATGCGGCTACCCATCCGGCACTCGGTATTGATCACAGGGGAGAAGGTGCAGCCTTCCTGCATCGTCTGACGCAAGACACGGCCGTGATTGACCGCTACGAACGAATGAATCGCAAGTTGCGCCTGGCCCGCTGGCTGGAGCTGCCCAGTGAGCAGGTGGATGCGTTGTTGGCTGCCGCGATCAAGGCACAGGCTCGTGTTGCCGCGCCGGAGCACCCGTGGTGGATTTCCAGCCACCAGGTGCATGCCCTGGGCTTGTTCCAGTCACTGCGTGAGTACTATGGCTGTTCGGCGGAAGACTTTGCGGCATTCATCGACGATGTGTCGATTTACGGTCGTGCCGGGGTGCCATCACTGTTTGATCGTACCTTCAACAGCGAGGGCGGATATCGCCAGCCGCTGGTGCTGGACGGCGCGACGTTTACAACGCTGCCAGCGCAGGGGGTGGCGGAGTTGACGATCACTCAATTGTGCAGCGGATTGGGCATTGATCTGCAGACTTACGCCTATCTCGCGGTAGCGATCGAACGGGCGCACGGCTTCAACGGTACGCTCAAGCGCACCCCGGCAGTCATTTCGAGCTTTTACCGTTTGGTGAAGTTGCCACGTCTGCTCGGTATCAGCCCGGTCGAAGGGGTGTTGATGCTGACATTACTGGGGGGCGAGAGCTGGGTCGACGGGCTGGCAGGCTCGCCACGTATCCATGCACAGCGCAATGGCGAATCCCCGCCGGACGTGCTCAACCTGATTTACGCCCTGCATTCCTGCGTGTCCTGGTGCAAGGATCGCGAAATCCCCGTGTTGTGGATGCTGCAGCAGGTGGCGCCGCCGCAGGCCCTGGCGGTCGCCACGCAGGCTGAACGTCAGTTGTTCGAGCAGATCCGCAACCTGCTGGCCGCGACGCTGTTCAACAATGCCGGGCTGTCGATGGCCGGTGTACCTTCGCTGGTGGGGTTGGACTGGCTGCAATTGCTGACCGAATTGGTCGACCCCGCAGGTTTGGTCATCGACCTGCAGTTACCCGAGGCGCAATACCTGGGCTTTGCCCGGGAAAAGTTCGACCAGGCAATCAGGGAAGGGCTGGGCGAAAACGACGCCAGCGTGCGGGGCATTCTCGTTGAACGAATGCTCGGCGTGCTGTTGCAGGCACGGGAGGCGCAGGTCTCGGTCGCCAGGGAATGCCTGGCGGTGTACACCGGCCTGGATATCGAACGCGGCTTGCAGATGCTGATCTGGGCGCAGTCCACGGTTTATCAGTTGTTATCCAGCGTCCAGCAGCGCGCCGAGCGCGACGCGCTGGAGGCACTCAGGCCTGCTGCACGTGCCTCGGAACAACCCGATCCGTTGTTGAGTCTGCTCGCCGACATACGACGTCGCAGTACGGTGGCAAGCAAGCTGGATTTGACGGCGGTGTTGCTCGAAGACTTCCTGCAATACGGCCATAAGGCCTGGATGGCTCAGGACGATCGGCATCTGCTGTCGATACGCACGCTGTATTACCTGGCCTCGCTGAACCGGGCTTTCGAGTTGAGCGAGCAGCCGGCCGGCAAGCTGCTCGACTACCTGCGTCAGGTCAATGCCTTGCCCGACCCACTGACAGGCGATGCATTGCGGCTGGCGCAGCAGGCGGCATCGTTGCGACTGGCGGCGTTTTTCGACTGGAGCGTGCAGGAGGTGCGTGAGTGCGTCAGTCGCATCGACCCGACGTTGAAGATCCTCAAGACCCTGCCCCAGCTCGATTTGTTGATGCGCATCCGCGTATTGGCCCGGCACAGCGGCATGGACGCCCTGACGATTTTCCTCGTGGGCAATCTGCCGGAGACCGTAGACAAGGATGCCTATCAGATCGCCGCCGAGCGCGCGCTGCTCAGCCTTTCAGACACTCGCGAGTCGGTGGTTGCGTTCGCCGATGAGGTGGCGCAACCGCTGGTCACCATGACCTGTGTCGTGGACAAGACTGAGGTGGTGGCCGGCAAACCCGGCGAGAAAGCCATGTTTACCGTAACGCTGAAGGACGCCGACAACCAGCCGTTGAGCGGCGTCCATGTGCACTGGCAGGTCAGCCTGGGCACGCTCAAGGAGCAAGCCACTGAGATCGATGGGACGGTGACGGTCGAGTATCTGCCGGGCAAGGTCATGGGGCAGGAAACCCCTCTGTTCTGGCTTGACCTGATCGACGCGCAACAGGCACCGGCCATCAACATCGCCGACGACGCCGGAACACTGTTCTTTCCGTCGCCATTGAGGGCTCAGGTTCCTCTGGAGCCGGTGCCGGCGGGGCAGGAATTCGGGTTGTACGCCGTCCTGCAAGACCCATACAAAAACCTTGGACGCAATCGTCTGGTGCGCTGGTTCGCCAAGGAGGTGGGCGGCGACAGCGGCTCTGTGGTGATCCGGCCCGAACAGAATCATACCGACGGCGAGGGCGTTACACGGGTGTTCGTAGCGAGTCCGTCAGGCGGCACGTTCGAGATCAGTGTGCTGTGCGAGGCCAGTGGCAACTTAATAGTTTTTGACCCGATCACCTTTGCCGCTGCGCCAACTCCCCAATGACAGTATTCGTTGACGGAGCGTTTGCTCGACGATTCAGGAGAAGACCATGACTCAACGCAATCTGGCTCAATTGTTGGAAAAACGCCGTACAGCATTGGTCGAATACTGCATCGGTCAGGTTGCCAGGAACAAATACCCCTTCGTGAAAACGCCGCAGGATCTGTTCGAGTTGCTACGCATGGACCCGCTGGACAACTACCCGGTGCAAAGTTCGTGGGTCGCCGAGGCGACCAGTTGCGCGCAGCAATTCATACATGCGGCCTATCGCAAGCTTGAGCCGGGGTATGAAAAAACCGCGTTCCCGGCGGAGCACCTGAAACTCTGGGAGCTGTACAGCAATTATCCCGACTGGGCGGCGCTGTCGTTGATCTCGGTCTACCCGGAAAATTTCATCAACCCCTTTGTGCGGCAGCGCAAGACCCGGGTGTTCAAGGCACTTGAAAATGACTTGAATCAGACCCGTCTGAGCGGCGATTCGGTGCAGCGGGCCTTGCAGGAGTACCTCAAGGCATTCGAACAGACCTGCAATCTGGACGTTATCAGCGCCTGTCTGGATGGCGACTCGGCGAGCCGGGCAACTTATTACTTCGTCGGTCGTCAGCGGGTGCAGCCTTTTCAGTATTACTGGCGCAAGGCCGACATCGAACTCACCACCGCCGGCAACCCGGTCAATCCGGCGGCATGGAGTGAGTGGCAACCCGTCGACATTCCGACAGGAACCAGGGTTCTGGATATGCGGCCGCTGTTCTGGAGCGGGCGCCTGTGTCTGGTGTGGGCCGAATGGCGCGATCAGGTGGGCAGCCAGGACGATGGGAGCTACTTGCCCCACAGGTTGGACATCAATCTGGCGTTCATGAGCCAGAATGCGCAATGGTCGGCACCGCTGAGCTTGTATAGCGCTGATCAGCGTGACGATACCAGCGCGGGCGCCCGATTGCTCGCGACGACACTGGCCGACCGGGACATTCATCCCAAAGGTCGGTTGGGGGTGTTGCTCACCAACGACAGGTCTGGCGCTGCTGGCCTGAATGTTCGCGCAACCCGTGACGTGCTCTTTCGCCCCATGGCCGAAGACGACGGCAGCTGGCTCGACCATCTGGCGATCCATCGTTTCACCGATGCTTTGATCCTGCAGCATCCCCTGACCCCCACGAATCAGCCGTCAGTTGCGATCAAGAGCCAAACCTCGGGGGCGTTGACGGATTACTACGCCTTGCAGGCGGTGTTTTCGGAGGTGGGAGAAAAGGATTTTCTGTGGGTCAGGGGCCTGTGTCGGTCGACGAATCAGGTGGTAGGGGCGAACGCCGAATTTACTCTGGCGTTGCACAACTCGTCGGGCACTGATCCGAAAGAAATCAAGGGCTCATGGTCTGTCGCGGGTGGTTGGGCCACGGGTTGGATGGCATTGGAGCGCGCGAAAGGAGGATTCACCGGGCTGGTCGAGTTTAGCTTGAGCAGTGCGAATCACGGCAGCAAGAACTTTACGGTCGCGCTGACCGCGATCACCCGCTTCGTGCCGCCAACACTGGAAAAGAACGCGCTGAATGCCGCGCAGTTCATCGGTTTCAGGCAGCCCGGAATGTTGCCGCGCGCTCGTTTGAACTCACTATTCGGCCCGGAGCTGGTGCAGCTCAGCAATATTTCGGTGGATGCCGTGTTGGACTGGAACACTCAGTTCCTCACGGAACCGCCCCCAGTCGCAGGCCCGATCACAGAGCCGAACGGGGCGTTCGACGGCGCCAACGGGTTGTATTTCTGGGAGCTGTTTTTTCATTTGCCGCATCTGGTGGCGGAACGTCTGCGCGCCGAGGATCGCTATCTGGAAGCGCAGAACTGGCTGCATTACGTGTTCGACCCGCAAGCGATCGAAACGTCGGTCGAGCCGAAGCAACCTCGTTATTGGCGCTGCCGCCCCTTGGCGAGCGCCGGGAATGTGGGCCGCGAAACACAGATGCCGACGGACCCGGATGCGATCGCCTATTCGGCTCCCCGGCACTACCAGATTCTGGTGTTCACCGAGTATGTGAAGAACCTGGTCGCGTGGGGCGACTGGTATTACCGCCAGCTCACTCGAGATGCCTTGGTGGCGGCAAAACTGTGTTACGTGCAAGCCGAGTTTCTGATGGGCAAGCCGCCAACTGCCCGGGCGGTGACCCGCTGGCAAGCGCAGACGGTAGATGCCTTGTTGAAACAGAGTGCGACCCGGCCGGCGCTTGAGCAGTTTGAGCAGGAACTGGTGTTTTCCCTGGCGGATATTCCTCCGGCCGCCGAAGCATCACCGTTGATGGGCCTGCTGGCGAACGAGCCGTTCAAACTGCCGATCAATGAGCAGTTGCTCGACCTGTTCGACTGGCCGGGGCAGCGCCTGAACAACTTGCGCAACAACCTGACCCTGGATGGCAAGCCACTGAATGTTCCGCTGTTCAGCCCGCCCACCGATCCCAACCAATTGTTGCGCGATCTGGCCGCAGGCGGGGTCGGTGGGCCGCGGCCGCTGGGCGGACGTCTGGTGGTCGGTGCCTTTCGCTGGCGTGTCACGTACGAGGCGGCGTTGCGCGCCGTGCAGACATTGCAGGAGTACGGCGGCCAGGTTTTGCGCCTGCTTGAACAGCGCGATCGGGCCGAACAGGAAGAACTGCAGCAAGAACACCTGAAGGAGCTGGGCGACTACGCCCGCACGGTTCAAGAGCAATCCATTGCCCAGCTTGAAGCGAACCTCGCGGCCCTGGGCCAGAGTCAGGCCATGGCCCAGCAGCGCGCTGACCGATTCAAGGCCTGGTACGACGAGAACGTGACCGATGCCGAATACCAGGTCATGGAAAAACTGCAGGCAGTCAAATTGATCAATGCCGGCACGCACGCGATCAAGACCGGAGGAGCATTCGTCGGCGCGCTGCCGAATATTTTCGGCTTGGCCAACGGTGGACATCGTCCGGAAAAAATCGCCGATGCCGTAGTTTTTGGTCTGGAAATCGGGGCGATGCTCCTGCAGATCGACGCGGATAAACAAGCCCTGACCGAAACCTATCGCCTGCGCCGCAGAGAGTGGGAGTTGCAACGCGATCAGGCACTGGCCGAAGTCGGGGCGATCGCGCAGCAGATCAGCGCGCAGACATTTGCCCTTGGGGCGGCGAGGGCGAGTCTGGAGCAGACCCTGCGGGCCAACGGTCAGGCGTTGGCGCTTTACAACTACCTGAAGAAACGCGCGACCAATGCAGAGTTGTTCGGCTGGCTGCTGGGCCAGCTCAAGGCCTTGCACTATCAGGCTTACGATGCGGTGGTCAGTTTGTGCCTGAGTGCCCGTGCGTCGTTGAGTGCCGAAACCGGCGATTACGAAACGGGTGAGGCGTTGCCGCAGGTCTGGCTGGACAACCGTCACGGGCTGACCGCCGGTGAACACCTGCGCGAATACCTGTTGCGAATGGATCGCCTGTACCTGCAAAGCCATGAGCGTCGGCTGGAGCGGGTCAAGACCGTTTCATTGCGACAGTTGTTCGATGACAAGGTTGATCCGCAGGCGGGGTTCTCCGACTGGACCCAGGCACTGGACGAACTGATGGCCAAGGGCACGCTGGAGTTCCAGCTGACGCAACTGTCGTTCGATCGCGATCACCCGGGGGAGTACTGCCGGCTGCTCAACCTGGTCGAGGTCGACCTGCCCGCACTGCTCGGACCCTATCAGGATGTACAGGCGACGTTGCTGCAGATCGGCAGCATGACCGCCACACGGGCCACGGCGCAGTCGGTCGAGTACCTGCATCAGCCGGCGGGCAACGTGGCGCCGGCCGAGGTGCTGTTCAATCTGCGCAGTGGCCAGCAGATCGGCTTGTCGGTGGGGATCGCCGACACTGGCATGAACGCCGGCAAACCGGATGAAGGCTTGCTCAACCCGTTCGAGAACACGGGTGCGGTGTCGCGCTGGCAGTTGCACTTTCCCTGGCCGCAGAGCGAGCGGCAAGCGTCGATGCTCAAGTCGCTCAACGACATCATTCTGCGCATCCGGTACACGGCCAAGGCCGGTGAGCCGACGTTTACCCTTGCCGTCAAAGACCTGGTTACCCGGGCATCGGCTTCCCGCCAGTCCCGCAAAGTCAAAGGAGCAGGCCATCATGTTTGAACCAGGCATTCAGGCCGATGACAGCCTGATTCTCAACGGGGATTTCAGCGAGTCTTTGACCCATTGGAAAAAGGGGCCGACTAACGACCGCTGGGTAGCGGTCGTGGGCGAGCTCTACGGAGACGTCTTGATCAGGATGCTTTCAGTTGGCCACCTGAGCTCTGCCTATCAAGAAGTGACCGTACCTGTAACGCCGGACGCCAGAGCCAGGTATGTGCTGAGTTTCCTCTATGAAACGCGGCATACCGAAGCGGGCCGCATGCTGATCACTGATGAACGTGGTACCACGTTGAGAGAAATCCTGTTGCCGCCGGGCAGCCCTCGTAACCTTGAAGAGGACCAGGCACGCATCGCGCTTGGGCTGCCGTTGGAATTCAGGCCGATCCAGTACAACGCCCCTTTCGATCTGCCGTTGCAGCGCCTGGACAGGCTCCGCGTCACTGTAGTCGCTCCGCGTAATGATCCTGATGACATGTATTCGGTGGTCCTGGTCACCCGTATTGATCTGGCCCTGCATCTTGAGCCGGTGGCACTGCAGACGCTGAAACTGGACGATGAGCAATTGCCAGCCAACGTGCCGCTCTACCTGTGCCTGGGCGCGGACGGCGGCTTTCAGCATCGGCTTGAATGTGTCCCCGAACCCGACAGTCCCTGGCTCTACACCAAAGCCGCGCTGATCAGTGACGACAACCCGCAGGGGGCCGTGACTTCGATGCCGGACTGGGGCGTTGATCATCCGCTCGATTCACCGTGGATCCTGCAATGTCCATTGATCGGTGATCAGGCTCCCTATCTGTTCACCCTGAATCTGGTCAACCAATACACCGCTGCGCCGTATCCGCTGCGGATCTCGCTCGGGCATCACCGTCTGGTGTTTCGCGAGGTGCAGGAGGCTGCGTATTACCCGGTGCTGGCGTTGGCGCAATCGGTGCGGCTGGGAGTGCGCGTGGCCTCCTGGTACACCGGTCAGTTTCTGGCCGGGCGCGCGGTGACCTGGACGATTGACGGTCAGCGAGTTCTCGGTGCTGCCTCCACTGATTCCGAGGGCTGGGCGTATCTCGATTATCTGCCCACGGCTGCGGGGGATATCAGCATCGTCGCCTCGGTAGCGAGTCCCTACTATGCCAGCGGGGTCGTGACCACGCCGCTGGCTGTCCGGGTGCTGGCGACTGATCCGTGGAAGGACGTGCTGGCGGTGGTCGAGGGGAATGCCTTGCCCTGGGCGCAAAAGACCGGATACCCCAATCGTGGTTCGACTTATCAGTTGAGCGTCCGGCTGCCTGACGTGTTGCGTGGCACCGAACTGGCCTTGCGCTGGGAAGGCGATTCCGCGGCACAGTTGGGCGTGCAAGTGCGACCCGAACTGGACGAGTCGGTGCCCGTCGTTGCCGCTGATCTGAGCTGGGATCTGATCTGCCGGGACGATCTCGACGGGCGCTTCCAGCTGCAGTTGTCGTGCTCGAAGTTGCTGCTGACCTCAGACAGAAAACCGATGTCGCTGGCACGCAATCTGGTGCGCATTGGCGACGTTCAGGAGGCCAACAAGTTTCCCGTGGTGGACGAGCACGAAAGCGTGCTGCTGCGTGTACAAGTGGTGCATATGATCACCAGCGGTGAAGGCGATCCGGTCAACAATGCGCTGGTGGACTGGGAAACCCCCGAGGGGACGATCTCGACCCGGTCAGGCCTTGGCGGCTGGGCCAGTGTGCTTTACCAACCGACCCGGGCCGGGGAACTGGTTGTCTCCGCCCGCGTGCGCGCGCATGACGAAGCCGTGGCGATGGAGCGACCGTTTGCCGTGAGGGCGCTGCAGAGCAGCCCCTGGAAAGGCAAGATCAAGATCCTGTTCGACGGCAATTTGGTTGACCTGACCGAATTGGGCCTGCTGTGCTGGCGCGGTGAGCCACACACCTTGCGGATAGAAATCACGCCCGGCAGTTCGCTGAGTGGAGAGATGGTCACGCTGCGGTGGCGTGGTGAGCCGCCGGGGATCGGCTTGACCGTCTCGGATATCGACAAGCCGTTGAGGCTTGGGCCATTGGGGCTGGAATGGCACTTCAGTTCGCAGGTCGCATCGAGTACCAGCAGCCTGTTCAGTCTGGCCTTGAGCACCCCGGGGCTTGTATCGCCCCGGGAGTTGTTCGGTCGGTTGATTTCCACGCAACTGACGGATGAATTGACGCTGATGCTGGATCAAGTGACCGCCACTGCCGCGGGTCAGACTCTGTTCCCGTGCATTGGCGCCAGGCACAACTTGCGCTATCTGCCGAAGGCCTTGAGCCCGCTGGCGGGTTTGCAGGCGACGCTGGTGTGGCAAGGCACGCCGGCTGATGACCTGGAAGCGAGCATTGAACCGCCGCTCGATCAAGCTCAAATAATCAGTGACGGTGGTGTTGGCTGGCGGCTGGACTTCACTTCGAGCAAGGTCTTCGGTGCCTTTAGTGTCGGGCTTTTGTTGTCTGCCCTGGATCGCTCCATGAGCACCCATCCGATGCAGCTCGCTCACAACAAGCTGCGAATCGAAGACTGGCGTGAGTCAGCGGTTGACGCCGTCGTCGGCAAGGATAAAGCCTGGAACTGGGTCAGGGTGGTGTCGGCATTTACCGGACAGGCGGTGGCGCAGGCGGCAGTGCAATGGAAGAGCGCAATCGGTGCAGACATTGTCACCAGCGATGACCTCGGTTGGTCGGGTTTTGGCCTGATGCCGGGCACGGCGGGCAAGCAGGAGGTCGTGGCCAATGTGCACAGCCTGTTCGATGGCTATGAAGAGCAACGTACCTTGTCCTTTACGGCACTGGCCCGTGACCCTTGGGAAGAAGTGCGGGTGCGTTTCGATGGGCATGATGAACATCCATGGGGCCGTCACACGTACTTTCCGCGACGCAACGGCTCACATGCCATCGAAGTGCTGCTCCCGGATGGCAGCCCGTTGCTCGATCAGGAACTGACCTTGGGCTTGACCGGCACCGGCCCCGCGGAACTGGGGCTGAGTTTCGAACCTGCGCTTGGCGCATCGCGCCGGCCCTCGGCAATCGGTTTGCGCTATTCCTTGAATTGCGCCGACCTCAAGGACGGTGGCTTCGCGCTGCGCCTGGGCGCCGAGCGCCTTGCCAACCTGTCACCGGCCAACGCGATGTCCCTGGGAGAGGGCGCGCAGGTGTGGAAACTCCGCACCACTAGTAGCGTTCAGCAAGTGGTGGAATGGGAGCAGGAACTGGTCGAGCAGGTGACAGTGGTTGCGTCCACCACCGGTAAAGGCATCGCGGGGGTAGTGGTGACCTGGCGCAACGAAGATCTGGGAACGGTGACCAGCGTGACAGATTTTTATGGGGTGGCCACTGTGCGCTTCAAACCACAGACGCCGGGTGCGGCGGTGCTGACGGCTACGGTGGGGGATGGGGTTTATTCGGAGTCCATCTCGATTTCGTATTCGCTGAGTGTCCCCCGCGAAATTGTCGACGTCGTGGTGGTGCCTGCGCAGGGATACCCCACTGAGGAAGTCGAGGCGATGGCTACAGTGATTTCGGCGTTGACCGGCCTGCCTCTCGCAGGCGTTGAAGTCATGTGGGATCTGCCGGGAGCAACGATTGCCAGTGCTCAGAGCGACGCCCAAGGCAGAGCACGGACAACATTTAAATTGCCATTGCGTAGCGGTGTTCTGGAGGCCATGGTGCGTGGTGGTTTGGGCGGCTGGGATTCTGCTCAATCGTGGGTCGAAGTCACGGAAGATGAGCCGGTACTGGTGGAGTTACACGCGGATGCATTGAGCGTCTATCAGGGAGAAATATTACCAGTATGGGCCCTTGTCGAAGGTCGACATTCCGGGGGGCCGTTTGAGCAAGCGTCTGTTTCTTGGAGCCTTGGTTCACAGATCATTGCGCCTTCCGTGACGCAGGTGGATGGCAAAGCGTATCTGATGGCCGAACCCATGGTTATCGGTGACATAACGCTTACGGCCAGCATCCTGGCGGAAGTAGAAAGCAGCCGAAGTCTGAACATCAAAGTGTTGGATCCTGCTTCGCATCCTGGCCATGCCACGATCAGGGATTTGCGCGAATTGAAAAGTCCGATTAACACGGGCTCGGTCGCGGAGTTCATAGGCACCGTGGTTTCAAGTGTTTCCGGCCAGCCATTGCCCAGGCGAGAATGCTATACCAGCATGAACGGCGAAGCCTTCAAGCTAAGCTATACAGGAGCCAACGGAGAGATCAACGCGGGGTACTGGGCTCATGAGCCGGGTGTGGTCAGCTTTAAAGTGGAAGTTCGAAACCCCGTTGGTCAACCTGAAAAGGCCTCTGCATCTGTACTGGTAATCCGGCAACCCTAAATACCCCCTGTGCGCTTCCAGTCCAGGTAGCGATTGACCAGCCCCACGCTCAATTCGCTGGGGCGCACATCCAGCACCTGAACTGCATGAGCATTCAACTGCTCATGCAGTTCGGCCCGGGCATTGAGGTAGTCCACCGTGCCGCAATAGGTCAGGGCTTCGGGCAGCGTTTGGACCGGGGCATTGCGCACGCGATCAAGGGCTTCCTCGCGCAGGCTGACCACCAGTACCTGATGCTGCTGGCTCAGGCGTTTGACGCTGGCGAGAAGATCCTGGTCATCCTCGTCACGCAGGTTGGTCAGCAGAATGATCAGCGCCCGGCGCTGCTGTCGGGCCAACAGCTGTCGGGTAGCCGTTGAATAGTCAGCGGGACGCTGAGTGCTTTCGAGATCGTAGACGGCGTTGAGCAGGACCTTGAGCTGGCTGGCGCCCTTGATCGGCGCCAGAAAACGCGGTTGCGCGACGGCGAACGTACTCAGTCCTACGGCATCGCCCTGACGCAGGGCCACGTGGCTTAGCAACAGGCAACCATTGAGCGCATGATCGAAATGCGACAGCTCGCCGTCCTGACTGCGCATTTGCCGACCGCAATCGAGCATGAAGATGATCTGTTGGTCACGCTCATCCTCATACTCGCGGGCAATCGGCGTGCGCTGGCGGGCGGTGGCTTTCCAGTCGATCTGGCGCAGGCTGTCGCCTTCGCGAAATTCGCGCAACTGATGAAACTCCAGGCCCTGCCCGCGGCGCTGGCGCTGACGCACACCGAGCTGGCTCAGCCAGTTGTCCACCGCCAGCAATTGTCCGCCGTAGAGTTTTGCAAAGTCCGGGTAGACGCGGATGTCGCCGCTCACGGCGAGCAGGCGTTTGCCTGACCACAGACCGAACGGGCTGGGCAGGTTGATTTCGCAATGTTCGAAGCGCAAGTGACCTCGCTTGAGCGGGCGCAGGCGATAGCCGACCTCACTGAATTGCCCGGGTTGCAGTTCGACCGCCAGCGGCAGGTTGTCGAAACTCAGGCCCTGCGGCACATGGTCGAAAATCTCTACCGCGACCGGCTCAGTGAAATCGTGGCTGAACCGCAGCCGTACCTCGCTCCAGCGTCCCAGGGCCAGACTGCCGGGCATCTGTCGCTGGAGGCGGGGTGAGGGCAGGTTTTTAAGGCGTAGCGCATCAATGATCGCCAACGCCAGCAGAGCCAGGAGCAAGCCCCAGTTGATCGACAACAGCGTTGCGGGCACGTCGATGTCGAGGGCTTGCAGCGCTCCCGTCAACATGCCAATCGCGCATAAGACGGCGAGCCAGATCAGTAGCAGTCGGGAGGGTTTCATCGCGCTGTACCCAGTTGTCTGCTGAAAAGATCGCAGCCTGCGGCAGCTCCTACAGGGGATCGCGCTCTGTGCAGGAGCTGCCGAAGGCTGCGATCTTTTGCTCTCTCCTCAATGCTCACAAGCGCGGCGCCGGCACTTGGTCGAGCAATTGCTGGAGCACCTGATCGACCTGCAAACCTTCGATGTCCAGCTCCGGCGCCACCCGCACCCGATGGCGCAACACCGCGAGCGCGCAGCCTTTGATGTCATCAGGGATCACGAACTCGCCGCCACGCAACAACGCACGGGCGCGGGCGCAACGCACCAGCGCAATCGAGCCACGTGGCCCGGCACCGAGGGTCAGGCCGGGCCAGGAGCGGGTGCTGCGTGCCAAGCGCACGGCGTACTCGAGTACTTGATCATCCAGCGGCAGGTCGCTGGCGATGCGTTGCAAGGCCTGCACATCCTTGGCCTGCAACACCGTGCGCAACGGCTGCACATCGAGCATGTCGGCGCGAGTCGAGCGGCTGACCTGACGTACCATGTTCAGTTCCTGCTCGGCCTCCGGGTAATCCATGCGCACCTTGAGCATGAAACGGTCGAGCTCGGCTTCCGGCAGCGGATAAGTGCCTTCCTGTTCGATCGGGTTCTGCGTGGCGAGCACCATGAACGGCTGGGCGATCGGCAGCGCCCGGCCTTCGAGGGTGACCTGGCGTTCCTGCATCGCTTCGAGCAACGCTGCCTGGGTTTTCGCCGGTGCGCGGTTGATCTCGTCGGCCAGCAGCAAGTTGGTGAACAGCGGCCCCTTGCGCAGCTTGAACTGCTCGGTGTGCAGGTCATACACCGCGTGGCCGGTGACGTCGCTGGGCATCAGGTCCGGGGTGAACTGGATACGTGCAAACTCACCGCCGAAACAGCGTGCCAGCGCCCGCACCAGCAAGGTCTTGCCCAGCCCCGGAACGCCCTCGAGCAGCACGTGGCCGCCGGCAATCAACGCGGTCAGCACATCGTCGATCACGCCATTCTGGCCGATCAGGGCCTTATGCAATTCACCGCGCAGCGCTTGTGCCAACTGACTGGCACGCTGGCGTTGCTGGGCGGCGTGGCTGGCGCTGCCGGGCTCGATCTGTTCACTCATAGCGTGTTCCTCAAGGTTTGCAGGTGGGCCACCTGGCGACTGAAATCAGCGCTGCTCATGCGCTGTTTCGACACCGGGCTCAGGGCCTGACTGATGGCGCGGGTCGGCTGGCGGGTCAGGCGCGACAGCACCAGCCATTGCTCGGCCACGTTCAATTGGTCGAAGCCGGGATGCCGGCGGCGGGCGCGGCGCAACACGTCCTGTTGCAGGGCTTGCAACAGCGTGTGCTGTCCGTTGTGGCGCAGAATGAAATCGGCGCTGGCGCGCAGGTGTTCCTGCAACTGGCGACGGCCACTCGGGGCCGGCGTCTGCAGTGGCCCATGACGCACAGCAACGTGCCACAGGCCGAGGCCGATCAGGGCCAGCAGGGCGACGATGGCTTGCGGGAAGTAACGCCAGAGCAAGGTCAGCAGACCATCGTGTGCGGTGTTGTAAATCAGCGTGACGTCGGTGTCGGCGCTCAGGTACCAGAGCAGCCAGGCATTATCGTGCTTGCTGATGGCCGGGATTTTCCACAGTTCGGCATCGGTGACCACGGTGATCGAGCCGAGGCCGTACGCCAGTTGCATCATGTGCGTGGCCTTGGCGCTGTTGGCCCAGGCTTGAGCGAGATTCTTCGGGTCGTCCAGATGGAACGCGGTGTCGAAACCGGCGTAGGCCGGCGCGTCCTCGTCCTCCAGATAGAGCTTGGTCAGATTCGGGTACGGGTCATCGGCCAGTTCCGCCGGCGGCTCCTTGAGGTCCTTGCTCAGCGACTGGTGCAACTGCACCCGATCCAGCAACAGGTCATCACTTTGTCGGGCCTGCTCATCCCACAGGGCTTCGGCGACGAACACCAGTCGCCCACCGGCGCGAGCCCAGTTCAACACTTGATCGACCTGACGCGGGGTCATGCGCGAGCGCTCGCCGAACAACAGCAGGGTGTGCCGACGCGGATCAATCTCGGGCAGCACTGCCAGCGTTTCGGCGTGGCCGACGTTGAGGCCGCGTTCACGCAAGAACATTTCTGCCGCCAGATACGGATTGGCCTGCGCCTGAGGCGAGGGGCCGTGATCGATCACTTCCTGATAGGGCCTGGCCTTGAGGTACAGATAAACACTCAACGCCGCGAGCAGGGCGACGATCAGCCCGCCGAGCAACCACGCGTTGCGCCGGTTCAAGCGCGCGCTCCCTGCTCGAACAAGGCGCGCCAGCCGTCACACAGCTCCTGTTGCAGATGCGCCGCCGGCACGCGGTGCCCGTAGGCCATGTTCTGCCAGTGCTGTGTCAGGCTGCGACTGAACGCCAGCAGTTCCGGGCGCTGCAATTGCTCGACCCGCCGCAGCACCTGATGCTCGGTGTCGGCGGGTTTCAAGGTCAGGTCGAAGTCGTGCAGCAGACGGCTGAGCAATCCGCGATAGAGCAGGCCCAGCGCCGCGCGCGGCTGGGTCTGCCAGAGTTGTTCGGCACTGGCGGCGATGTCGTCGGGCAAGGATTGCGGGTTCAGGTCCAGGCCGAATGCTTGCTGCGGGGCCGGTGGTCTGACGCCGACGGGCAACTGCGCCCGGCGACTGACGAAGGTGCGCAGGAACTCGCGGTAGCGCCAGATCAGCCAGCCGATTGCCGCAATCAACGCGCCCCACAGCAGCACTTCGATCAACACCGCCAGGGCATTGAAGCGTTTTCCGTCAAGCCAGCCGAGCAGGGTTTTCAGCCATTGCGGGGCCTCGCCGGGTTTGCCCTCGGTCGGGGCTGCCGGGTCGTCGCCAAAGCGATAGCGGGTCACGGATTCTTTATTCTTGAACGGCGGTTGTTCGAGCAGCGCCTTGATGCTGTCGTGCGCAGCCTGACTGGTCAGCGGTTGGTGCAGCAGGCGTGGTGCTTCAGGTGCGCTGGCGGGATCGGACGCAGCCCATACGGGTGGCACCGCGGGCAGCAAAATACAGACCGCCAACAACAAAACCAATGCGCTGCTGTTCAGACGCTGGCGCAAGCGGCGGAACACCAGCTCGATGTCCCAGGCTTCCAGGGTGGTGCGCCGGTTCAGGTACAGGCTGAAACCGCAGGCGACATAAATCGGTTCCCAGAGCACCAGCACCAGCGCGTAGAAGGCGTTGGTCAGGTGCTCCAGCCAGCGCCAATGGTGATCGGCGTCGAGGATCAGCGATTGCCAGTCCCAGTCGGTTTCGATCTGCTGTGGCAGCAGCATGTAGAACAGCACCATCAGGCCGATCCACAGCGCAGTCTCCAGATGCATGCCGATGATCGTCAACCATTGCGCGGCGCCGGCATTGCGTTGCAGTAACGCCTGCAAACGCTGTTGGCGGGCGGTGCCATCGAGACCTTCGAGTTGCACCACCGGCAGCAGGAAGCTGCGGCTCAGGCTCAGGCGGCGCCAGGTCAGGCTGGCCAGCAATTGCGGTTTGAGCAGCCGCGGAAATTCGCGCAGGGCCTGTTTCAGCGTCGGTGTTTCGCCGAACAGGGCCTTGGACAGAATGTACAGCGGCAGGCGTTCGCAGGCCGGTTTCAGCCACCAGAAAATCACCACCGCCAGCGACGGCGAATCCCACAGCAACAGGCTCAGCACGGCGAACAGCGGCAGGGTGACGATGGCCCAACTGGTCATCAGCAGGCGGCGATGCTGCTGGCTCATGAGCACGCCGAGGTCCATGGCTTCCCAGGTGCTGCGCGGGCGGATCGCTACAGTGGCGTCACTCAGGCGCATGGCGTGTCCTTCCGGCCAACAGCAGATAGGCTGCCACGGCGATCCACAGCGCAGCCCCGACCGCATATTTGGTCTGTGGCGCGCCCCCGGTTTTCGACGACCAGTACGCTTCGATGAACGCCGCGATCAGCAGGAACAGCATGACCCCGCACACCAGCAGCACGCTTTTGCGCGCAGCGCTTTTCAACGCTTCACCGCGCGTCTGGCGCCCCGGCGCGATCAACGCCCAGCCGAGTTTCAGGCCGGCGGCGCCCGCCAGGGCAATGGCGCTCAGCTCGAAGGCGCCATGGCCGATCACGAAAGACCAGAACGTCTGGCCGAAACCGATCTCGGTCAGGTGCCCGGCCACCGCACCGATGATCAACCCGTTATAGAGCAGGAAGAACGCACTGCCAACGCCCAGCAGCAAACCGCTGGCGAAGGTCTGGAAGGCGATGCCGATGTTGTGCATCACGTAGTAACCGAACATCACCCAGTCTTCACTGGCCGCCCGTTCGGCCGTACGCCCGAGGTGCCCGGCCACCGGGTCGTACATGCTTTGCATCTCGCGCACCTGTTCGGCGGGGATCAGGTTGTAGACCAGTTCGGGGAAGGCGTACACCAGCAGCGCAAAACCGCTCAGACTGCCGAAAAACAACAGGCCGGCGGCCAGCACAAAGGGCCACTCGGCACGCACCAGACGCGGGAAGTCAGCGAGGATGAAACCCAGCAGATTGGCGCCGAAGCGGCTGCGATGCCGATACAACTGCTGGTGGCCGCGCAACACTTGTTGTTGCAGCGAGTCGATCAGGAAACTGCTGTAGCCGCGCTCCTGCGCCAGCGCCAGATGCTGGCACAGGCGTCGATAAGCCTTGGGGAAACTGGCCACTCGCGAGGTGTCCTTGCCATGTTCAAGGCGTTCGAGGGCCAGCGTGAAGCGCTCCCATTCGGCCTTGTGGCGTGCTTCGAAAAGACTCTGCTTCATGTCGGACCCAACAGGCCGCGGGCGATGCCGTTGAGTTCGCCGACGGCTTTGGGCGCCGGGATGTGCAGCGGTTGGGCGAGCAGGGCGGCCAGTTCATTGACCCGCGCCGGCGACAGTTCAGCCTGGCGTTCGGCGAAGGCGAGCAGGGCGCGTTGTTCGCTGAGGGTGAGCGGGACGGGGGAACGGCGCGGCGACGCATCGGGTAATTGCGGGCGTTGCAGTGGATGTTCGCTGTAGACCACCAGGGTACCGGCGGCGATGTCCCCGAGGCGTTTGAAGGTCGGGTGTTGCAGGCAACTGATCGCTCCGAGGAAGTAGCCGAACGGCAGCAGGTCGACAAAACGCAACAGGTTGCGCAGCAGCGAGGCCGACCAGCCGATCGGTGTACCGTCATCGTGGATCACCCGCAGGCCCATCCATTGCTTGCCCGGCGAACGGCCCTGACGCAGCACTTCGAACAGCACCATGTACCACCAACTGACGGCAAACAGCAGCAGCGAGCCCAGACCCATGCCGAGTTGGCCGAGAAACGCCAGTATCAGGAACAGCGCGCCGAGAATCACCCCGCGAATGCCCAGATCAATGCCGAAGGCCAGGCTGCGCACCATCAGCCCGGCCGGGCGCAACGGCAGGTCGATGCCCTCCGGGGTTTCCACCTGATGGCGGGTATCCAGTGGCGGATTCAGCGGTGCTTTCCGTGGCAGTGCTGTGTTCTCGAGCATGGGCTACCTGAGGGGGCCGGATCGGGATGCAAGGTCCGTCCGATGCTAGCAGCCTCTTGGGGGAAAACGACATAACTATGTATTGCACTTCGTGTGGTGCGCAGTGGTTGATTGACACGGCGCTGGCCGCGATGGCCGTCTAACGCCTAGACTTTGCCGATCTTCAGTTCAGGAACCGCCCGTGACTTCAATCTTCTGGTACGACTACGAGACCACCGGCATCAATCCGCGCAACGACCGTCCGCTGCAGGTCGCCGGGATTCGCACCGACCACGACCTCAATGAAATCGACGAACCGGTCAACCTCTATTGCCAGCCCAGCGAAGACATCCTGCCGCACCCGGCGGCCTGCGCGATCACCGGCATTACCCCGGGGCAACTCGCCGAGCACGGCCTGAGCGAAGCCGATTTCATGACCCGCGTGCATGCGCAACTGGCGGCGCCCGGCACTTGCGGCGCGGGCTACAACACCCTGCGTTTCGACGACGAGATGACCCGCTACAGTCTGTACCGCAACTTCTTCGACCCTTACGCCCGCGAATGGCAGGGCGGCAACAGTCGCTGGGACTTGATCGACGTGGTACGCGCCGCTTACGCATTGCGTCCCGATGGTCTGGTCTGGCCGACCGATGATGCAGGCAAGGTCACCCTCAAGCTCGAACGCCTGACCGCCGCCAACCACATCGACCATGGGCATGCCCACGAAGCACTCTCGGACGTGCGCGCCACCATCGCGCTGGCGCGGTTGATCCGCGAGAAACAGCCGAAGTTGTATGACTGGCTGTTTCAGTTGCGCAGCAAGCAAAAGGTCATGGATCAGATTCGTCTGTTGCAACCGCTGGTGCATATCTCCGGACGATTTTCGGCGGCGCGGCATTTCGTCGGCGTGGTGCTGCCACTGGCCTGGCATCCGCGCAATCGCAATGCATTGATTGTCTGCGACCTGCACCTCGATCCGCAGGGCTTGCTGGATCTGGACGCCGACAGCCTGCGCCAGCGCCTGTACACCCGCCGCGACGATCTGGCCGAGGGTGAATTGCCGGTGCCGCTCAAGCTGATTCACATCAATCGTTGCCCGGTGGTGGCGCCGTTGTCGGTATTGCGTGCTGCCGATCAGCAACGACTGGGCCTGGACATGGCGCTGTATCAGGCGCGTGCTCTGCGGCTAAGTGACGCACAACAAGTTTGGAAAGATAAAGTGGCGGCAATTTACGCCAGCGAAGATTTCACCCCGAGCGAAGATCCGGAACAGCAGTTGTACGATGGATTTATCGGCGATCGTGATCGACGTCTATGCGAGCAAGTGAGGACGGCGGATCCGGCGCAATTAGCGCAAGAACACTGGCCGTTCGATGATGAACGTCTGCCGGAATTACTCTTTCGATATCGCGCACGTAACTTTCCCGATACGTTGAATTCTGAAGAGCAAGAACGCTGGAAAGTATTCTGTCAGCAGCGTTTGTCCGAGCCGCAAATGGGGGCGCCTAATACCCTGCAATCTTTTGCCGAGGCCGCGCAGCAATGGGCGCTTAGTGCTACGCCGATACAGAATCAAGTGCTCAGTGAGTGGCAGAATTATGTCCAGGCATTGCGCAAACGATTGAATCTTTGAAATCGAACATAGTGTGCCCATGAAATGCCGGGCATAAAAAAACGCCAGCGTAGGCTGGCGTTTTTCATGAGCCGCAGTGTCAGTCTGCGACAGGCGTTGCGGCTTAGCCCAGCAGGGTAGCCCAGCCTTCAACCACGTCACCGCCCCACTTGGCTTTCCACTCTTTCAGAGTCTTGTGGTTGCCACCTTTGGTTTCGATGACTTCGCCGTTGTGCGGGTTTTTGTATTGTTTAACTTTGCGCGCGCGCTTGGTGCCGGTAGTTTTTACTGGGGCGCCACGGGTGCCTTTGGTTTTCGATTCCGGATCCAGCAGGGCAATGATGTCGCGCAGGGACTTGGAGTATTCGCCCATCAGGGTGCGCAGTTTGCCTTCGAATTCCAGCTCGGCTTGCAATTTGTCGTCTTGCGACAGGTTCTTCAAACGCGCTTGCAGCTCTTTGATTGCTTCTTCGGTGGCGCGATATTCGTTGATCAAGGACATGGTAACTACCTTATGCGGATGTGTTGAATGGCAGGGGACAGTGCCGCAATAATAGTCAGGCTGTTTCATCAAGTAAACATTTAAGCGTTTTTTTTATTTGAATTAGTTGCGTGAAATAACCGGTAAATTGAACGGTCATTTAAATAATGTGAAGCAGTCATCACCCATATTCAGATTTATCTGGCCGAACAGCGCCAGTGCAGTGCAAACGTGTTGCCGTGCCGGGTGGTCAGGTACCGTCAGCCCTGCTGCCTCGGGGGAAGAGCTCATCAATACTGCAGTTTTCGCGCACAATCGCTAGAATGGCCGCCTTTGCGAAGTTCTGGAGTTTCCCCCTCATGCGCACCTTTCGGTTGGTGATTTCTTGCCCTGACCGCGTTGGCATCGTTGCCAAAGTCAGTAACTTTCTGGCATCCCACAACGGCTGGATCACCGAAGCGAGCCACCATTCGGATAATCAGAACGGCTGGTTCTTCATGCGTCACGAGATCCGTGCCGATTCACTGCCGTTTGGTATTGAAGTGCTGCGCGAGAAGTTTGCGCCGATCGCCGAAGAGTTTTCGATGGACTGGCGCATCACCGACACCGAGCAGAAGAAACGCGTGGTGCTGATGGCCAGCCGCGAATCCCACTGCCTGGCCGACTTGCTGCACCGCTGGCACAGCGACGAGCTCGACTGCGAAATCTCCTGTGTGATTTCCAACCACAACGACCTGCGCAGCATGGTCGAGTGGCACGGCATTCCGTACTATCACGTCCCGGTCAATCCGCAGGACAAGGAGCCGGCGTTCGCCGAAGTGTCGCGCCTGGTCAAGCAGCACGATGCCGAAGTGGTGGTCCTGGCGCGTTACATGCAGATCCTGCCGCCGTCGCTGTGCAGTGAGTACGCGCACAAGGTGATCAACATTCACCACAGCTTCCTGCCGTCGTTCGTCGGTGCCAAGCCGTACCATCAGGCGTCGCTGCGCGGCGTGAAGCTGATCGGCGCGACCTGCCATTACGTGACCGAAGAGCTGGACGCCGGCCCGATCATCGAGCAGGACGTGGTGCGCGTCAGCCACAGCGACAGCATCGAAGACATGGTGCGTTTCGGCCGTGACGTCGAGAAGATGGTGTTGGCCCGTGGCCTGCGTTATCACCTCGAAGACCGCGTGCTGGTGCACGGCAACAAGACCGTGGTGTTCTGATCGAACTCACGTACGCTTGAATAAAGAAGGGCCTGGGCGTTCAATCGTCCAGGCCCTTCTTTCGTTTCAGCCCTTGAGGAACTGCCCGTGAGCGATCCACTGGACAAAGCCACTGCGAAAGCGCCCGCCACCCTGGGCGAGGGCTGTCTGAGCCGTTACGACCCGGAAGACCTGAGCCCGGAAGACGGCACCGAGTTTCCCGGCGCTGCGGAACTCTGGGAGCAGGTGAAACCCGAACCGCACGAAGACAGTGAGTCAGCCTGAAAAGATCGCAGCCTGCGGCAGCTCCTACAAGGGCAATCCTTAGCCACTGTAGGAGCTGCCGCAGGCTGCGATCTTTTGCTCTTTAAATGCGGAAACTGCCGACCAGTTGCTTCAGGCGCGCAGCCTGCTGCTCCAGGTCCGAACAGGCGCGCAAGGTTGCCTGCAGGTTCTCGACGCCTTCCTGGTTCAAGGTATTGATCTCGGTGATATCGACGTTGATCGACTCGACCACCGCCGTCTGTTCCTCGGTCGCGGTCGCCACCGACTGGTTCATCCCGTCGATCTCGCCAATGCGCTGGGTCACGCTGTTGAGGCGTTCGCCGGCGAGGTTGGCGATTTCCACGCTGTCCTGGCTGTGGCGCTGACTGTCACTCATGGTGCTCACCGATTCACGGGCGCCGACCTGTAACTCCTCGATCATGGTTTGCACCTGCTGCGCCGATTCCTGAGTGCGGTGCGCCAGGTTGCGCACTTCGTCCGCCACCACGGCAAAACCACGTCCGGCCTCACCGGCCCGCGCGGCTTCGATCGCCGCGTTGAGTGCCAGCAGGTTGGTCTGCTGGGAGATGCTGGTGATCACTTCGAGAATCTGCCCGATGTTCACGGTTTTGCTGTTCAGCGACTCGATGTTGGTACTGGAGGCGCTGAGCATGCTCGACAGTTGATTCATCGCCTTGATGCTGCGATCCACCACTTGCTGGCCGTCTTCGGCCAGGCCACGGGCGTCACTGGCCTGGTTCGAGGCCTGCGCGGCATTGCGGGCGATTTCCTGGGCGGCGGCGCCCAGTTGATTGATCGCGGCGGCAACGCTGCTGGTGCGCGAGGCTTGCTGGTCGGAGTTGTACATCGACGAGTTGGACGCCGCGACCACGCGCAGTGCGACCTCGTTGACCTGGCCGGTGGCCGACGACACTTCGCGGATCGAACCGTGAATACGCTCGACGAAACGGTTGAACGCGGTACCCAGCACGCCGAATTCATCGTTATTGACGATGGTCAGGCGCTTGGTCAGGTCGCCTTCGCCATCGGCGATGTCTTCCATGGCACGGGTCATCACGTGCAGCGGCTGGATCAGCAGGCGAATCAGCATGCCCAGCAACGCAATGATGATCACCACCGCAATCACCGTGGCAATCACCGCCGAGGTGCGGAACTCACTGAGCATCGAGAAGGCTTTGTCCTTGTCCACCGACAGACCGATGTACCAGTTGACCGACGGCAGGCCTTTGATCGGGGTGAAGCTGACGATACGGGTCTTGCCGTCGACCGTGATTTCACTGAAGTCGCTGCTGATGCGCGGGGTGTCCTGCGGATAGGCTTCTTTCAGTGATTTCATCACCAGTGCCTTGTCCGGGTGCACCAGGATCTTGCCGTCGGCACTGACCAGGAACGCGTAGCCCATGCCGGAGAAGTCCCGGGCGGTGAGGGTGTCGACCAGGGTTTGCAGGCTCAGGTCACCGCCGACCACGCCAACGCTCTGGCCGGCTTTTTTCGAGGCGGTGGCGATGGAGATGATCAACTGGCCGGTGGCGGCGTCGATGTACGGTTCGGTCAGCGTCGACGCGCTGCTGCTCTCGGCACCTTTATACCAAGGGCGCACGCGCGGATCGAAACCGTCCGGCATCTTCACGTCCGGGCGGATGGTGAAGTGACCGGTGGCATCGCCCAGGTAAGTGGCCATGAACGTCGAAGTCAGGGATTTCTGTTCCAGCAGGCTGGCGACGTTAGCCGGTTCCGGATTGATGGCGATGTTCTGGGCGGCGTTCTCGACCAGCAGAATGCGCCCGTTGAGCCAGGTCTGGATGTTATCGGCGGTGACTTCGCCCATCTCGTTGAGATAGTTGTTCAGGTCATCGCGAATCGCGTTGCGTTGCAGCCAGTCGTTGTACAGCGTGAACGAGGCGAAAGCGGCGATGACGATGAGGGCGGCGGCAAGCAAAATTTTATGGCTGAAGCGTAGATTTTTGTTCATGGCTTGGGGTTCCGCTAAGGTCTTAATGTCCTGGGCGTGCTTTTATAAAGGCGCGCAATATGGGCAAGGGTGAAACAAACTGATATTTCCGACTCTCCTTAGGGAAATGTCCGACCAACTTTTCAGTCAGGTTCTCGCCTTTATCTATCGGCCATCGCGAATTAAAGATTAACCATAGGTGACAAAATGCCTGACACATCGCAACTTGTTATCGGCGCCGATCTGGCGGGGCAACCGATTGCTCAGGCCATGCGCCTGGCTAACCGCCACGGGCTGATCGCCGGTGCCACCGGGACCGGCAAAACCGTGACTTTGCAGCGCCTCGCCGAAGCGTTCAGTGACGCCGGGGTTGCGGTATTCGCCGCTGACATCAAGGGCGATCTGTGCGGCCTGGGCGCTGCCGGTAATCCGCAGGGCAAGGTCGCCGAGCGCATCGCCGGGATGCCTTGGCTCGATTACAAGCCGCAGGCTTATCCGGTGACGCTGTGGGACATTCACGGCGCCTCCGGTCATCCATTGCGCACGACCTTGAGTGAAATGGGCCCGCTGCTGATCGGCAGTCTGCTGGAACTGACCGACAGCCAACAGTCGGCGCTGTACGCGGCGTTTAAAGTGGCCGACCGCGAAGGCCTGTTGTTGCTGGATCTGAAAGACCTCAAGGCGCTGCTCAATCACCTCAAGGACAACCCGCAACTGTTGGGCGAAGACGCCGCGCTGATGACCACCGGTTCCAGTCAGGCACTGTTGCGTCGGCTGGCGACTCTGGAGCAGCAGGGCGCTGAGGCTTTGTTCGGCGAACCGGCGTTGCAACTGGAAGACATTCTGCAACCGGCCGCCGATGGCCGTGGGCGCATTCATTTGCTCGATGCCAGTCGTCTGGTGCACGAGGCGCCGAAGGTCTACGCGACCTTCCTGCTGTGGTTGCTGGCCGAGCTGTTCGAGCAGTTGCCGGAGCGCGGCGATGCCGACAAACCGCTACTGGCGCTGTTCTTCGATGAGGCGCATTTGCTGTTCGGAGATACGCCCAAGGCGTTGCAGGAGCGTCTGGAGCAGGTGGTGCGGCTGATTCGCTCGAAAGGCGTCGGCGTGTATTTCGTCACCCAGTCGCCCGGCGACCTGCCGGATAACGTGCTGGCGCAACTCGGCCTGCGCATCCAGCACGGTCTGCGCGCGTTTACCGCCAAGGAGCAGAAATCCCTGCGCGCGGTGGCTGATGGCTTCCGGCCGAATCCGGCGTTCGACACTTTGTCGGTCCTGACCGAACTGGGCATCGGCGAAGCACTGGTCGGTACGTTGCAGGAAAAAGGCACGCCGGAGATGGTCCAGCGCGTGCTGGTGGCGCCACCGCAATCGCGGATCGGGCCGTTGAGCGAAACCGAACGTACGATGCTGATTGCCGGCTCGCCGTTCAAGGGCCGTTATGACAAGCCGATCGACCGCGAATCCGCGTACGAAATCCTGATGGGCCGCAAGGATCTGGCGCCGCAGGCCGAAGTACCGGCGGACAAACCGGCAGCCGAGGAACCGAGCCTGGCCGATCGTGCCGGGGAGTTTCTGGGCACGGCGGCGGGGCAGGCGCTGAAGTCAGCGATGCGCCAGGCGGCCAATAATCTGGGCAAGCAACTGGTGCGCGGGCTGATGGGTTCGTTGCTCGGTGGCAGCAAACGCCGCTAAATGCAAAGATCGCAGCCTGCGGCAGCTCCTACAGGGGAAACACTTTCCACCTGTAGGAGCTGCCGCAGGCTGCGATCCTTTGATCTTGCCTTCAGCTTTTGTCTTTAGCGTGCGCCGCCAGGCGCTCAAGCGCCGCACGCAGGCCAGGATCGCTGATCCCGTCGGCCGTGGACTGAATGGTCGCCGCCGCATCGCTCGACAGGTCCATCGTGTGCCCGACAGCCCCAGGCTGGACGATCGGGGGGCGCACGCTGAATTTGATTCGCGTCAGGTTGGCGAACTCTTCGAACAGCTGCAGTTGCCGTTGCAGGCGTTTTTGCTGGTAGCGCAGGCGTGTGGCCCAATGGCCGTCGGTGACCACCAGCGACAGTTCGCCTTCACGCCACTTGGCCACATGACAATGCGCGCGGGCGGCGGGTTGCAGCTGGCTTTCGAGCAGGCGTTGCAGATGAGCGAGGCGCTGGGCATGACCGAGAATGGCTTTGAGCGGCTTGGCTTCGCGTAGCAGAACGGCGGGCGCTCTGGCTGTAAGGGGGCGAAATGCCATGATCGAACACCTGAAGTAACAGAAACGCCATGTTAGCAGAAAGCTACGGAACCACTCGCCCATTGCTTTTGTCCCTGCTTTACCCATTAAATCAACAACTAACTTCTTGCCTTGATGGGTTGAAGTTGAGCAAAACGCCCTTATTTTAAGTGAGCCCCGTCAAAGCGCAGTGCCAGCATCGTGGAATATCGCCACTTTCCTCACCACCGTTTCCGGGTAGAATGCTCGTTCGCATGCGGCCATGAGGGCTGCACGGGCGACTCACGGGGCCGCCCACCAACCCATTATTGTGGAAGATCCTGCCGATATGTTTGCGCCTTTGTTAAAGAAACTTTTTGGAAGCAAGAACGAGCGTGAAGTCAAACGCATGCTCAAGACGGTGCAGCTCGTCAATGCCTTCGAAGAGCAAATGGTGGCCCTTTCGGACGATCAGTTGCGCGCCAAGACCAATGAGTTCAAGGCCCGTATCGCCAAAGGGGAATCCCTCGACAAGCTGTTGCCTGAAGCCTTCGCGGTCGCCCGTGAAGCGGGCAAGCGCGTCATGGGCATGCGCCACTTCGACGTCCAGTTGATCGGTGGCATGACCTTGCATGAAGGCATGATTGCCGAAATGCGTACCGGTGAGGGTAAAACCCTCGTGGCGACCCTGGGCGTTTACCTCAACGCGCTGTCCGGCAAGGGCGTGCACGTTGTAACCGTGAACGACTACCTGGCCCGCCGTGACGCCAACTGGATGCGCCCGCTGTATGAATTCCTCGGTCTGACCGTCGGCGTCGTGACGCCGTTCCAGCCGCCGGAAGAGAAGCGCGCCGCCTACGCTGCCGACATCACCTACGGTACCAACAACGAATTCGGGTTCGACTACCTGCGCGACAACATGGCGTTCAGCATGGAAGAGAAATTCCAGCGCGAACTCAATTTTGCCGTGATCGACGAAGTCGACTCCATCCTCATCGACGAAGCCCGTACCCCGCTGATCATTTCCGGTCAGGCCGAGGACAGTTCCAAGCTGTACATGGAGATCAACAAACTGATCCCGCAGCTGGAACTGCACGTTGAAGAGGTCGAAGGCCAAGTCACCAAGGCCGGTCACTACACCATCGACGAGAAGACCCGTCAGGTCGAACTCAACGAAGCCGGTCACCAGTACATCGAAGAAATGCTCACCGGCGTCGGCTTGCTGGCCGAAGGCGAGAGCCTGTACTCGGCGCATAACCTGGGTCTGCTGACTCACGTCTACTCGGGTCTGCGTGCGCACAAGCTGTTCCATCGCAACGTCGAATACATCGTGCAGGACGGCCAGGTCGTGCTGGTCGACGAACACACCGGCCGTACCATGCCGGGTCGTCGTCTGTCCGAAGGCCTGCACCAGGCCATCGAAGCCAAGGAAGGTCTGAACATTCAGGCCGAAAGCCAGACCCTGGCCTCGACCACGTTCCAGAACTACTTCCGTTTGTACACCAAGCTGTCCGGCATGACCGGTACCGCCGACACCGAAGCGTTCGAATTCCACCAGATCTATGGCCTGCAGGTCATGGTCATTCCGCCGAACAAGCCGTTGGCGCGTAAAGACTACAACGACCTGGTGTTCCTGACCGCCGAAGAGAAATACGCGGCGATCATCAATGACATCAAGGAAGGCATGGCCCAGGGCCGTCCGATCCTGGTGGGTACCGCGACCATCGAAACTTCCGAGCACGTGTCCAACCTGCTCAACAAGGAAGGCATCGAGCACAAGGTCCTCAACGCCAAGTTCCACGAAAAAGAAGCCGAGATCATCGCGCAAGCCGGTCGTCCGGGCGCCCTGACCATCGCCACCAACATGGCCGGTCGCGGTACCGACATCCTGTTGGGCGGTAACTGGGAAGTGGAAGTCGCGGCGCTGGAAAACCCGAGCCCTGAGCAGATCGCCCAGATCAAGGCCGACTGGCAGAAGCGTCACCAGCAAGTGCTGGAGTCCGGCGGTCTGCAGGTGATCGCCTCCGAGCGTCACGAATCCCGTCGTATCGACAACCAGCTGCGTGGCCGTGCCGGTCGTCAGGGTGATGCCGGTTCCAGCCGCTTCTACCTGTCGCTGGAAGACAGCCTGATGCGCATCTTCGCCTCTGACCGGGTGAAGAACTTCATGAAAGCCTTGGGCATGCAGCCGGGCGAAGCGATCGAACACCGCATGGTGACCAACGCGATCGAGAAGGCGCAGCGCAAGGTGGAAGGTCGCAACTTCGACATCCGCAAGCAACTGCTCGAGTTCGACGACGTCAACAACGAACAGCGTAAAGTGATTTATCACATGCGTAACACGTTGCTGGCCGCTGACAACATCGGTGAAACCATCGCTGACTTCCGTCAGGACGTGCTCAACGCCACCGTCAGCGCACACATTCCCCCACAATCGCTGCCAGAGCAGTGGGACGTGGCCGGTCTGGAAGCTTCGCTGGCCAGTGACTTCGGGGTGAAACTGCCGATCCAGCAATGGCTCGACGAAGACGATCACCTGTACGAAGAGACGCTGCGCGAGAAGCTGATGGTCGAGCTGATGGCGGCGTACAACGAGAAAGAAGATCAGGCCGGTGCCGACGCACTGCGCTCGTTCGAGAAGCAGATCGTTCTGCGCGTGCTGGACGATCTGTGGAAAGACCACCTGTCGACCATGGATCACCTGCGTCACGGCATCCACCTGCGTGGCTACGCCCAGAAGAACCCGAAGCAGGAATACAAGCGCGAGTCGTTCACGCTGTTCTCCGAGCTGCTGGATTCGATCAAGCGCGACTCGATCCGTGTGCTGTCGCACGTTCAGGTGCGCCGCGAAGATCCGGAAGCCGAAGAGCAACGCCTGCGTCAGGAAGCCGAAGCACTGGCCGCCCGCATGCAGTTCGAACACGCCGAGGCCCCGGGTCTGGAGCAACCGGAAATGTTGGGTGAAGAGGTCGATGTCGCCCTCGCCACCGCGCCGGTGCGCAACGAGCAGAAGCTGGGCCGCAACGAACTGTGCTACTGCGGTTCGGGCAAGAAATTCAAGCATTGCCACGGGCAGATTCAGTAACCCCCGTTTCAATCGCTGAAATACCCGCGCCGCGACCGGCTCCTGCCGTCGCGGCGTTTTGCCATTTACACCACCGCCATCACTCTGGGCGGTGCTGACATCATTGAGTAAGGAGCGCATTCATGGCTGTTGGTCTTGGTCCTTTGCCTACGTTGCACCCGGTTGCCGGTTTTGAACTCGGTATCGCCTCGGCCGGCATCAAGCGCCCGGGGCGCAAGGATGTGGTAGTGATGCGCTGTGCCGAAGGTTCGACCGTGGCCGGTGTGTTTACGTTGAACGCTTTTTGCGCCGCGCCGGTGATCCTGGCGAAAAAACGTGTGCAGAACGCTGTGCGTTACCTGCTGACCAACACCGGTAATGCCAACGCCGGTACCGGTGAGCCGGGCCTGGCGGCTGCCGAGCGCACCACCGCCAGACTGGCCGAGCTGACCGGTGTCGATGCCAGTCAGATTCTGCCGTACTCCACCGGGGTGATCGGTGAGCCGCTGCCGGTCGAGAAGATCGAAGGCGCGTTGCAGGCGGCGCTGGATGACCTGTCGGAAAACAACTGGGCAGCCGCCGCCACCGGCATCATGACCACCGATACCCTGCCCAAGGGAGCCAGCCGCCAGTTCCAGCATGACGGCGTAACCATCACCGTCACCGGCATCAGCAAAGGCGCAGGCATGATTCGCCCGAACATGGCGACCATGCTCGGCTACATTGCCACCGACGCCAAAGTCTCCCGCGACGTGCTGCACAACCTGATGCTCGACGGTGCGAACAAGTCGTTCAACCGCATCACCATCGACGGCGACACCTCGACCAACGACTGCTGCATGCTGATTGCCACCGGCAAGGCTGCACTGCCGGAAATCACCCGCGCCGAAGGCGAGCTGTTCAACAAGCTGAAACAAGCGGTATTCGAAGTGTGCATGGACGTGGCCCAGGCCATCGTGCGCGACGGCGAAGGCGCGACCAAGTTCGTGACTGTTGAAGTCAACGGTGGCGGCAATCATCAGGAATGCCTGGACGTCGGTTACACCGTGGCCCACTCGCCGCTGATCAAGACCGCGCTGTTCGCCTCCGATCCGAACTGGGGCCGCATTCTCGCCGCCGTCGGCCGTGCCGGCGTGCCGGACCTGGATGTGAGCAAGATCGACGTGTTCCTCGGCGATGTGTGCATCGCCAGCCGTGGCGCGCGCGCAGCGACCTACACTGAAGCGCAAGGCTCGGCGGTGATGCAGCAGGAAGAGATCACCATCCGCATCGAGCTGGGTCGCGGCGATTGCAGCGAAACCATCTGGACCACCGACCTGTCGCATGAATATGTGAAGATCAACGCCGAATACCGCACCTGATCCAAGGGGTGAGGGTAGGCTGCCGGCCTCTTCGCGGGCAAGCCCGCTCCCACAGGGTCCTGCGGTGTACACAACCTTTGTGAGCGACCAAAACCTCTGTGGGAGCGGGCTTGCCCGCGAAGGCGTTGGTCCAGTCATAACAAGTCTTGAAGCTTTCCACTGACGAAAAGGCGCCACACCATGTCCCTGCACCTGATCATCGGCGACAAACTGCTGTCCTCCTGGTCCCTGCGCGCTGCCCTGGCGCTGGAACTGACCGGCGCTCCCTACACCGAAGAACTGATCAAGCTCGGCAAGCCCGACACCCGCGAGCGCCTGCTCAAGCATTCGCCGACCGCCAAGGTGCCGCTGCTGCAAACCTCTCGGGGCACGGTGGCCGATTCTCTGGCGATTGCCGAATACCTGGCCGAGCAGTTCCCGTCCGAACAGCTCTGGCCCGCCGACCTGTTCGCCCGTGCCCAGGCGCGATCCGCCTGTGCGCAGATGCACAGCGGTTTTTTCGCCATGCGCAATCACATGCCGTTCAACCTGAGCCACGATGCACCGCTGAACCCGGTGCCGCCGGAAGTGAAGGTCGATATCGAACGCATGCTCGCGCTGTGGGCGGAATGTCGCGCGGTGGCCACTGAAACCGGGCCCTATCTGTTTGGCCGGGTAAGTCTGGCCGATGCGTTTTTCGCCCCGATTGCCGTGCGCCTGCGGACTTACCAGGTGCAGTTGCCGGCGGTTGATCAGGCCTATGTTGAAACCGTCTACCAATGGCCTGCCTTCAAGGCGTGGCAGAAGGCTGGACTGGAGGAGTTGAATCCGTGAAACGCGTACACGTCGCGGCTGCCGTCATTCGTGACGACAGCGGCAAAATCCTCATCGCCCGCCGTGCCGACACCCAGCATCAGGGCGGCCTGTGGGAATTTCCCGGCGGCAAGGTCGAGGCTGACGAATCCGTCGAAAGCGCGCTGGCGCGCGAGCTGCAGGAAGAGTTGGGCATTGTCGTCGGCGCCGTTCGTCCACTGATCAAGGTTCGCCACGATTACCCGGACAAACAGGTGTTGCTGGATGTCTGGGAAGTTTCCCGGTTCACCGGTGAACCGCACGGTGCCGAGGGCCAGCCACTGGCGTGGGTAACCGCCAAGGATCTGCTGAACTATGAATTCCCGGCGGCCAATCAGCCGATCGTGGCTGCGGCGCGTCTGCCCGGCGAATACCTGATCACTCCGGAAGATCTGGAAGCCCCGGCCTTGCTGCGTGGCATCCAGAAAGCGATTGCCGGCGGGATCAAGTTGATCCAGCTGCGCGCGCCGAACGGCTATGACCCGAAATACCGCGATCTGGCGGTGGATGCGGTCGGTCTGTGCGCCGGCAAGGCGCAGTTGATGATCAAGGGGCCGTTCGAATGGCTCGGCGATTTCCCGTCTGCCGGTTGGCACATCACCGCCGCGCAACTGCGCAAATACGCCGCAGCAGGGCGACCGTTGCCGGCCGAACGCTGGTTGGCGGCGTCCTGCCATAACGCGGAAGAGCTGGCACTGGCCGAGCAGATGGGCGTGGATTTCGTCACCCTGTCGCCGGTACAGCCGACCTTGACCCACCCGGATGCGCAGCCGTTGGGCTGGGAGCAGGCTTCGACGTTGATCGAGGGCTTTGGCAAGCCGGTGTTCTTGCTTGGCGGGGTTGGCCCGGCGGAGCGCGAAAGGGCTTGGAGTGTTGGGGCTCAGGGTGTGGCGGGGATTCGGGCGTTCTGGCCGGAAGCTTGATTATGTGCTGAGGCCACTGGCCTCATCGCTGGCAAGCCAGCTCCCACAGGTATTGGGTGCACCGCAAATGCGGAGAACGACACAGAACCTTGTGGGAGCTGGCTTGCCAGCGATGGCGGCCGATAAAACACTACATTTCTGTTGGTTTTGCAGCAGGCTGCCACAAAATCTCCGCCACCCCCTGCCGTCGCGCAATCAACCGCGCTGCCACAAACAACAGATCCGACAACCGATTGATATACGCCAGACCAACCCCGGCCAACGGCTCGATCGCGTTCAAATGCTGACAACGGCGCTCGGCACTGCGCGCCAGACTGCGGCACACATGGGCCTGGGCAATCAGCAGCGACCCGCCGGGCAGAATGAAATTCTCCAGCGGCCCCAATTCCTCGTTCCATACATCAATCGCTGCTTCCAAGCGCTCGATTTCCGCCGCATTCAGCGCCTGATATTGCGGCATCGCCAGCTCACCACCGAGGTCAAACAGACGATGCTGGCAAGGCGCGAGCACGTCGATCAGTTCAGTCAGTCCCGGAAACGCCTCGCGCTCGGCGATCAGCCCGGCCAGTAGCACGCCGACCTGACTGTTCAGCGTGTCGACTTCGCCAATGGCTTCGATGCGTGGGTGATCCTTGGGTACGCGGCGGCCATCGCCCAGGCCGGTTTCGCCTTTGTCGCCGGTGCGGGTGTAGATCTTCGACAAGCGAAAGCCCATGGGTTACCTCGGTAGTTGATTGTTTTCGGCGGCAATGGCTGCCGGTTGTGCCAACGGCAGGCGCAGGGTGAAACAGGTGCCCTGACCGGGGGCCGATTGCACTTCCATCTGGCCTTTGTGGTTGTTGGTGATGATGAAGTACGACACCGACAGCCCAAGGCCCGTGCCCTGGCCGATTTCCTTGGTGGTGAAGAACGGCTCGAAGGTGCGCTTGCGCACGCTCTCACTCATGCCGATGCCGTTGTCCTCGACCTGAATCTCGGCCCATGGCGGATTGAGCTTGGTGCGCAGGATGATCCGCCCCGGCTCGCTGTCGTCTTCGCGCTGATGAATGGCTTGCGCAGCGTTTTTCAGCAAGTTGAGCAGCACTTGCTCGAGTTCGTTGGCGGTGCCTGGCACTGGGCCGAGCGCCGGGTCGAACTGGCGGATGATCGCCTGGCCCTTGAAGTCGAAACCGATCGCCAGATCGAAGTCGTTGCCGGCAATTTCCACCGCTTGATCGATCAGCGCGGGCAGATCGCACGGGGCCATTTGCCGGGTGCTGCGCCGGCTGAAGCTGAGCATGTGGGTGACGATTTTTGCTGCGCGGGCGCCGGCCTGCTGGATGCCGTCGAGCAGTTTCGGCACTTCGCGGCTTTGCAGGTAACGGTTGACCGTGTCCAGTTCGATGCCGAGCTGTTCAGCGGTTTCGAGGTTCTTCGGCAGATCCGCCGACAGCCGCCGACGGATGTTCTGCACGTTGTGCAGGATCGCGCCGAGCGGGTTGTTGATTTCGTGGGCCATGCCGGCAGCGAGGCCGCCGACCGAGAGCATTTTTTCCGACTGCACCATCATTTCTTCCAGCGACAGGCGCTGGGTGATGTCGTCGATGCGGATCACTACACCGCGCCCGGCGCCGCCCATCAGCGGGTAAAAGGTCAGGGCGTAGTGCTTGGGCTCGTCGTCCTTGAACCAGGTCACCCGTTCGATCTTCGCCACCGTGTGCTCTTCCACGGTCTGCTTGAGTTGCGGCAGAAACGGCTTGAGCGGTTCGAAGGCGAGGAAAATCGGCTGGTTCAGCGCTTCGTCCAGACGCGTCCCGGAGAGGGCGCTGGCCTCCTGGTTCCACTGGGTCACGTAAAGCTGCTCGTCGAGGGCGATCAGCGCCGAGGGCATCGAGTCGATGATACTGTTGAGGTAGTTCTGGAATCCGGTGAGCTTCTTTTCGATCTTGCTGCGTACCTGGACTTCCAGTTCCAGCTTGCGGTTGGTGTGGCGGGTTTCCTCGGCCAGACCCTGAGCCTGATCATAAGCCGCCTGCGAGTCATCGCGGGCGCGTTTGAGCTGCTGCTCGCGGGCTTCGATGCGCGAGAGCATGGTGTTGAACGCTTCGGCGAGGCTGCCGATTTCATCGTGGTTGCCGCGTGAGGCGCGCAGCGCGTAGTTCTCTTCGCGAGTGACCTGCCGCGACAGCTCTTCCAGCTCATGGATCGGGCGGGTGATCAGGCGTTTGATCTGCCGCGCAATCACCAGCCACAGCAACACACTGAAAATCAGGATGCCGAGGCTGGCAGTCAGGGTGCCGGTGTAGAACGCCATCGGCAGTTCACTGCTGGCGACCAGCAGCAAGTGCCCAGGCGCAGTGCCGGGGCGGGGCAGGGTGATCAACTGGTTGCTGCGAAATTCGGTAAGTTGCCAGGCTTCGATGTGCCGGTAGCGTTCCGGCAGATTGAGTTTGTCGCCCCGCTGTACCTGAGCGATGCGGTCACCCTTGCCGTCGTACAGCGCCGCCGCGCGCAACGGCGAATAGCTGTCGAGTTCCTTGAGCAGGCGTTCGGCGCTTTGTGGCGACTCCAGCGCTTGCGAGACCAGGCTCGGGTTGGAGATCAGCCGGCCGATGGTCTGCAAAGCTTGCGGCGCCATGCTTTCCTGGGAGATGTAATAGGCGGCGCTGATAAAGGTCAGGTTGGCGACCAGTAAAACAGTGGTCAACAACACCAGCAGGGCGGCCAGCAGTTTCTGGCCGACCGGCAGGTTTTCAAGGCGCTGGCGCAATGGCATCAGGTTTATCGCAGCAAAGGAACAAGTGGGCAGCGTAGCCGCTGCTCAGTCGCTGGGCAATCCAAGGCTGTGCAGATGGCTCACTAGCCGCTGCTGTAATTGCTTGAGGTGCGGCAGGTTCAACTGATGACGGCTGGCGACTTTGCAGGCGTGGCCCAGCAGATAGCTGATTTCGGTGCGGCGGCGGTTGGCCACGTCCTGATACATCGACGAGTAATTGGCCGCGGTGGCGTGGATCACTCGTTCGACTTCCTGTTGCAGATTGACCGCGGCTGCCGGTTGACCGCAACGCTCCAGCAATTCGGCAAGTTCCGCGCACAGCGTGGCGACTTCGCATTGATGCTGCTCCAGCCCGCCGTTACGGCAATCATGGAGCACGGTCAGTGGATTGATCGCGCAATTGAGCGCCAGTTTGCGCCACAGCCGGGTGAGGATGTCGGTGCTCCACTCGTGGGGGATTTTCGCCGCCTCAAGATCATCCAGCCAGATCGGCGCCACCGGATGCCCGGCATCGCCCAGCCAGGTGAAACCGTGGCCGGCAAACACCACGCGCCAGTCGCCGTCGCGGAAAGCGCCTTCGGTGCTGGAGGCGCTGATGCAGCGTGCCTGCGGAACGACCGATGCGACGGCGTCCTGACTGCCGAGGCCGTTCTGCAGCAGGATCAGCTCGGCATCAGCGCTCAGGCGCGGAGCGAGGCGGGCGACGGCGCTTTCGGCGTCATAGGCCTTGCAAGCGACCAGCAGGCGGCGGATTGGCTCCGGGTCGTCCGCCGTTTGCGCGGGGACGGCGTAGTTCGTGGCTGCGCCGTGTTCGACCAGCGTCAGACCACCGGCCGCCTGATAGCTGCGCAAGCGCTCGGCATCCCGCACGATCAGGCGCACCGGCAGACCGGCACGGGCCAGACGCGTGGCCCACAGCGTGCCGAGGCTGCCGGCGCCGAGAATGTGCCAGGGGGTGGACATCAGTTTTTCACTCGGTAAGGTACTGGCATGCAAGGCTCGCCGTATCGGTGGGAAAAGACCCGTTATAATGAGCCGGATTTTAACCGCAAGCCAAGCGCGCTCCGTCCTGATCGAGCGCGCCTTTTTATTGGAGAGACTACATGCCGTCGTTCGACGTGGTATCCGAACTGGACAAACACGAGCTGACCAACGCGGTCGAGAACGCCGTGAAGGAACTCGATCGTCGCTATGACCTGAAAGGCAAAGGCAGCTTCGAGTTCAAGGAAAAGGACCTGACCGTCAACCTGACCGCTGAAGCCGGGTTCCAGCTGGAAGCGATGATCGAGATCCTGAAGCTGGCTCTGACCAAGCGCAAGATCGATGTGCAGTGCCTTGAAGTCAAAGACGCTTACGCCTCGGGCAAACTGATGAAGCAGGACGCAATCCTCAAGGAAGGCATCGACAAGGAGCTGGCGAAGAAGATCGTCGCTCACATCAAGGACGCCAAGCTCAAGGTGCAGGCCGCCATTCAGGGCGAGCAGGTGCGTGTGACCGGCAAGAAGCGCGATGACCTGCAGGAAGCCATCGCGGCCCTGCGTGCCAAGGAATTCGGCATGCCACTGCAGTTCAACAACTTCCGCGACTAAGTCCGGTCAGATGGCTGTGGGAGCGGGCTTGCTCGCGAAAGCGGTGTGTCAGGCAACTCATTGTTGAATGACACAGCGCTTTCGCGAGCAAGCCCGCTCCCACTTTTAATTTGTGTACAGCCCCGGGTAGCCGGACATCAGGAGATGAAAGATGGATTTGAATGCTGAGGTAGACAACCTGGTCAAGGCATCCCAGGCGTGGATTCCGATGATCATGGAATACGGCAGTCGCGTGCTGCTGGCGGTGATTACCCTGGCGATCGGCTGGTGGCTGATCAACAAGGTCACGCAAAAGCTCGGCGGTCTGCTGGCCCTGCGCAATGCCGACCTGGCGCTGCAAGGCTTCATCAGCAGCCTGGCGAACATCATCCTCAAGGTGTTGCTGATCGTCAGCGTCGCCTCGATGATCGGCGTGGAAACCACCTCGTTCGTGGCCGCGATCGGTGCTGCCGGTCTGGCGATTGGTCTGGCGTTGCAGGGCAGTCTGGCGAACTTCGCCGGCGGCGTACTGATTCTGCTGTTCCGTCCGTTCCGTATCGGTGACTGGATCGAAGCGCAAGGCGTGGCGGGCACTGTCGACAGCATCCAGATTTTCCACACCGTGCTGCGTACTGGTGACAACAAGACCATCATCGTCCCGAACGGCAATCTGTCGAACGGCATCATCACCAACACCAACCGTCAGCCAACCCGCAAAGTGGTGTTCGACGTAGGTGTGGATTACGAAGCGGATCTGCAAAAGGCGCGTCAGGTGCTGCTGGATCTGGCCAAAGATGATCGGGTGATGCAGGACCCTGCGCCGCAAGCGGTCATTTCGACGCTGGGTGACAGTTCGATCACTGTGTCCCTGCGTGTGTGGGTTAAAACTGCAGACTATTGGGATGTGATGTTCATGTTTAATGAACAATCGCGTGATCGTTTGAAGACAGCCGGGATTGATATTCCGTTTCCACAGCGCGTAATTCGTGTGGTTCAGGAATCGGCAACACAATGATAGGTTGCTAATTAAATGCCTGACTTGTTGGTCAGGCATTTATTACAAGTGACAGGCAATAAAAAAGGCCCATCCGAAGATGGGCCTTTTTTTATGCTTCCAAACTAACCACTGACAATTACAGGATGTTCAGTGGGTATTCGGTGATCAGGCGGAACTCTTTAACGTCGCCTTCGCCCTGGTCGGCGTTAGCAGTGTGCCAGGCTTGACGGATGCGGAACGACAGATCCTTCGCTGGGCCAGACTGGACAACGTACTTGGCTTCGAAGTTGGTTTCGTGGTGTTTGCCATCTTCACCGTAGAGCGGTGCGCCAGTGCTGGTGCGGTATTGGCTGTTTGCAGCCAGACCGGTACCGTCGATATCCCAACCTTTGACGTAACGAACCATGAAGCTCAGGCCTGGTACGCCGTACTCGGCCATTTTCAGGTCGTAACGGGCTTGCAGGGATTTCTCGCCTGGACCGTTGAAGTCAGAGTACTGGATGGAGTTGGCGAGGAAGATCGAGTCGCCGCCACGGTTGTTCTTGCCCACGCCGACGTAGTCGAACGGGGTATCGCCATTAACCTTCTGGAAGGCCAGGGTGAAGGTGTGTGCCTTCAGGAACGACAGCGCGGTTGCCAGGGAGAAGGCGGTGTTGCTGATGTCACCTGCCAGCTTGTCACCGGTATCGGTGGTGCGGTAGATGTTGAAGTCAGTGTTCAGCGAAGTGTCGCCACCGAATGGGGTGGTGAGGTTCACGTTCGCGTAGTACTGGTTCCAGACGTCTTCCAGCTTGGCACCGTAGAGCGATGCGCTCAGGTTTTCGGTGATGCCGTATTTGCCGCCGAAATAGTCGATCGACTTGGCTTCTACGCCAGCGTAGTTCGCATACAGGCCGCCGTTACGGGCGTTCTTGTCCTGGCTGGTCGCCGAGTAGAAGTGACCGGCTTCGAGGTCAAGGTCTTTGACTTCGCTGCTCTGCAGCTGGAAGCCGCTGGCAGTTTGCGGAATGATGCGGGAACCACCGACAGCGAACACTGGAGCAGTGCTTGGCTGTTGGTCACCGACTTTCAGTTCGGTTTTGGAGATGCGGAATTTAACGGCAGCGCCGGCTTTGCCTTGGCTGTCGTTAACGTCGCGAGCGCCGTTGTTCGGATTGACGACATCGCTACGGCTCATGTTACCCGAACCGGAAGTACCGTCACCACCGTCCAGTTTGATAGCCAGATAGCCGAAAGCGTCAACGCCTACGCCGACAGTACCTTGGGTGTAACCGGAGGTGAAATTACCCAGAAAACCTTGTGTCCAGTCTTTCTGGTCAGCGCCACCGTTCTTGTTGTCGCGGTTGAAGTAGTAGTTCTTCAACGTTTCGGTGAGTTTTGCGTCTTCAACGAAACCTTTGGCTTCTGCCTGGTCACTAACAAACGGGGCGGCCGTAGCCAACTGAGTGCTGGCTGCTGCTGCAACTGCCAGTGCGATTGTGCTCCACTTCATCACGCGCATCGTGATTTGCTCCTTTGGTTTTAGAAGAGTACTGCCGTCCCACCTGTTTTATTATCTGGGCGGCTCTTTCTTTTTGTGTCGGCGCAAACTTATATCACGCCGACAATGTTGGCGATACTTGCTCATACAACCTTTCATGTTCTTTACGACAGCGTCGCAAACAGTTGGGTTGATGTCGCAAATTCACAGTACCCATGCAGCCGGGCTGACAACTTTATCGCTGTTTCTGGGCCTTTTTGCATCGGTAAAAAAGAGTCCCTGGCAAAACACTTGAATCTCCATTGGGGCAACCCTGCCACCGTATTGGTTGACCTCAAGCCTCCACTTCCCGTGGTGCGCTTATAGACCATGTGTGTCCTGATGCAACAAGCGTGCACAAAGTGCAGGGCTGCTACGTTTATTTTTCCGAACACCTGCATGAAACTGTAAAAACCGCATAAAAACGGGGGTTCAAGCCCTTTTGTATCAGGTGCTTGACGCATACCTTTACATCGTGTTCTCACGTTCGAGTGGGGCCGTGACAGTTAAAAACGTTACCGGTTCACCCCATCAGTGAGTATTTGGCGGATGCCCGACGCACTGAGCGTAGACGCACTGTGCGGTTTTGGTGCAAAAAATTTACAGGCTGTACCGGATTCGTACAGATTGGGGTGAGTCCGTTGTCGGCGGAGTCAGGTTTGCGGGCTATTTTTCGTGTTCCAAGGTTGTCCTGGCTCTCTGGTGGTGCGTGTGCTCTGCGAATGTCACATGGCGGAGCTCTGCCGGGATGGCCGGGCACGGTCATCGTGAAGCCCGGCGCATTCACAGGTATGCTGCCTGCCTGTCGCTTGGTGCGTTGCCTGTCTGGATGGCCGCTAAGCTGAATTGTGTAGATCAGCCGGGAGTGCACGCAGTGTTTGCTTTAGATTCACGACTTCAACAGGACACCCTGACCATCGGCGACTTCCCGCTCTGCCGACTGCTGTTGTCCAACGATGCGAATTACCCGTGGTTCATCCTGGTGCCGCGTCGCGACGATATCAGCGAGTTGTTTCAATTGGATGTCGCCGAGCAGCAGCAGTTGTGGCAGGAAACCACGGCGCTGGCAGAACTGCTCAAGGACCTGTTCGACGCCGACAAGATGAACGTCGCAACCCTGGGCAATGTTGTCAGTCAGTTGCATATGCATGTGATCGTGCGCAAACGTGATGATGCGGCATGGCCGGCGCCGGTCTGGGGCAAGCACCCGGCCAAACCTTACAGCGCCGAGCAGATCGCTGGCATTCGTGAGCGGCTGCGCCTGGTGCTGACCGAACACTTCACGTTTCTGGAGGGCTGAGCCATGAACCTTGAAGAACGCGTTACCGAGCTGGAAAGCCGTCAGGCCTTTCAGGATGACACCATTCAGGCGTTGAATGACGAACTGGTGGCGCAGCAGCGGGTGATCGAGCGCCTGCAACTGCAGATGGCAGCGTTGCTCAAGCGCCAGGAAGAAATGGTCGGGCAGTTTGATTCCTTCGAGGAAGAGGCGCCACCGCCACACTATTGATTTCGGCCCTTGTGTACGGGCATAAAAAAAACCGCGATCAGCCTGGCTGCTCGCGGTTTTTTCTTGCCTTGGATCAGCGACGCGGCAGGGCGGCGATCACGTCCTCGGCTTGCAGGCCTTTATCCCGGTTCATCACCGAGAACTCTACGCGCTGGCCTTCGACCAGTACGCGGTGGCCTTCGCCACGGATTGCACGAAAGTGCACGAAAATATCATCGCCGGAATCCCGGGAGATAAAGCCGAAACCCTTGGAAGTGTTGAACCACTTGACGGTGCCGGTATCGCGGTTGCTCATGTCATAGCTGACAGGCGCGGCAGCCGGTGAAGATTTGTAGAAGCTCACAGCCAGATGCACAACCACGGCAACCAGGGCGATCACCAGGCTGAACAGCACGGCCGGTTGACCGGCGATGACGGGCATCGGTGCGATCAGGGTCAGGGTTTGCAGGACGACAGTCAGCACGAGAAGAGCGCTGACCAGATTTTGCAGATGCTGGCGCGGGCCTTTGTTCCAGTAAGGGATCACTGGAGCAATGATCAGGTTCAGCAGGCCGAAAAAGGCCAGGTAAAGTGCATCGGGCTGTTGCAGGTAAGGAACGGCTTCGGATTTCAAGCTGGGTATGAACGACAGCAGCAAGGCTGCTGCGCCCATTAGCAGGTGGACGATTTTCAACATTTTGATTGGCTCACGTTATGACGGCTCACAAGGAAGAGCTGAAGGCGCACGGTTCGCTTCGGAACAATAAAGAGGCGTTGGACACGTGCCCGGCATCAGCCTATGCGCGACACCCCCGAAAAATGGGGCGTAGCGACACACTGCCTATTTAACAGCAAAGCCTGCAGCTACTCAAATTACCCCGGCCAGCGGCACCGGCCCGGTCGATTTGTCGCACGGCGAGTGAAGATTGCCGGCTGCGAGGTGGCGGCTGCCTTGCTAGAGTGGGGCTGCACCTGTTGGATGAATTCAATCGCCTTAGGGGGTAAACATGGCAATCGATATCGGTATCAATGAAGAAGACCGCAAGTCCATCGTCGAGGGGCTGTCGCGGCTGCTGTCGGACACCTACGTGCTGTATCTGAAAACCCATAACTTCCACTGGAACGTCACCGGTCCGATGTTCAGGACCCTGCACCTGATGTTCGAAGAGCAGTACAACGAGCTGGCGCTGGCGGTGGATCTGATCGCCGAGCGTATCCGCGCTCTGGGTTTTCCGGCGCCGGGGGCCTACGCGACTTACGCGCGTCTCTCCTCTATTAAAGAAGAAGTCGGCGTGCCGAGTGCCGAGGACATGATCAAGCAATTGGTCGATGGCCAGGAAGCCGTGACGCGCACCGCTCGCGGCATCTTCCCGCTGTTGGACAAGGTCAGTGACGAGCCGACGGCCGACCTGCTGACCCAGCGCATGCAAGTGCATGAGAAGACCGCCTGGATGCTGCGCGCGCTGCTCGAGACCTGATAAGCCGTTGCGCGGATGTCCAAGGGTGGTGGATGTCCGCGCGCTGTTTCAAGTCTTACTGAACATGTCGGCTTATCCTACGCAGCTGGGCAACTAGTCATCTGGCGCTGACTTTGCGTCTGCGGTTTTATGAAGACACAGGATGTTGTCTTGATAAAACGCAGCGATGGCAAAGGAGTGTCAGCGATATGGTAGGTGGAGACAGGCGAAGCGAACACGTCGGTTCGCAGCAGGAAATGAAGGTCGATCCGTTTGTCAGGGGTTTCGATTTCGAGCTGATCCGGCCGTTGTCCAGGTCGATACGCTTGAACGGGTTTGCCACGTGCTTGAGGCTCGAGCAGGTTTACTGGAACATTCTGGGAGAGATGGCCGGACACAACGGCTGTTCGGTCAGTACGCTGCTGTCCCATGTGGATCGCGAAGTGCACCTGCGCCACGGCGGGGTGAAAAACTTCAGCGGTCTGGTGCGGGTGGTGTGTGTGATGAATGGCCTGAGGGATACCCCGTCGGCCGCAATGCCCTGAAAGGGCGATACTTGAAATGACATGGCGGGCTGTGCAGTCTTACGGCTGCACAGCCCGCATTTAATGGATATAATCCCGCTCTTTCGCCGCAAAGCCCTGCGCGCGGTGGCAATCTGATCGCCGAGACACCCCCATGCCGATGTACGATTATCAATGTGCTTCCTGTGGTCATCAGTTGGAAGCCATTCAAAAGATCAGCGAGGCACCGCTGGTCGACTGCCCTGCCTGTCAGGCGCCAGAGCTCAAAAAACAGCTGTCCATGCCGGGTTTTCGCCTCAGCGGCAGCGGTTGGTACGAAACCGATTTCAAGACCGGAGCCAAGAAGAATCTGGCCGGTGGCGACAAATCTGACTAGGGTTCAGGCCCAGGTCGAACGACACGCGTGAGATTGCCGATCGCTTGAATGCGATGGGATCTCCACCGAATTTCGAATTACGAGAAGCGAAACCACTACCATGATGCGCAGCCATTATTGCGGCCAACTGAACGAAAGCCTGGAAGGCCAGGAAATTACCCTTTGCGGATGGGTTCACCGTCGTCGCGACCACGGCGGGGTGATTTTCCTCGATATCCGTGATCGTGATGGTCTGGCTCAGGTGGTGTTCGATCCGGATCGCGCCGAGAGCTTCGCCGCCGCCGATCGCGTGCGCAGCGAATACGTCGTGAAGATCACCGGCAAGGTGCGTCTGCGTCCGGCCGGTGCGACCAACGCCAACATGGCGTCGGGCATGATCGAAGTGCTGGGCTACGAGCTGGAAGTGCTGAACGAAGCGGAAACCCCGCCGTTCCCGCTCAACGAATACTCCGACGTCGGCGAAGAAACCCGCCTGCGCTACCGCTTCCTGGACCTGCGTCGTCCGGAAATGGCCGAGAAGCTGCGTCTGCGTTCGCGCATGACCACCAGCATCCGTCGCTACCTCGACGAGAACGGCTTCCTCGACGTGGAAACGCCGATCCTGACCCGTGCAACTCCGGAAGGCGCCCGCGACTACCTGGTGCCGAGCCGTACTCACGCCGGTTCGTTCTTCGCCCTGCCGCAATCGCCTCAGCTGTTCAAGCAGCTGCTGATGGTGGCCGGTTTCGACCGTTACTACCAGATCGCCAAGTGCTTCCGCGACGAAGACCTGCGTGCCGACCGTCAGCCTGAGTTCACTCAGATCGACATCGAG
>NZ_JBIUVO010000023.1:2804-8542 GCF_044742995.1 Pseudomonas sp. NPDC087803 | reverse complement strand
GCCCATGATGTCTTCCTCGACGAAAAAGACATCATGGGCCTGACCGAAGGCATGATCCGCAACCTGTTCAAGGAAGTGCTGGATCTGGAATTCGGCGAATTCCCGCACATGACGTTCGAAGAAGCCATGCGTCGTTACGGTTCCGACAAGCCAGACCTGCGTAACCCGCTGGAACTGGTCGACGTTGCCGATCAGCTGAAAGAAGTTGAATTCAAGGTCTTCAGTGGCCCGGCCAACGATCCGAAGTGCCGTATCGCTGCACTGCGCGTTCCAGGCGGGGCGAGCATGCCGCGCAAGCAGATCGACGACTACACCAAGTTCGTCGGCATCTACGGTGCCAAGGGCCTGGCGTACATCAAGGTCAACGAGCGCGCGGCCGGTGTTGACGGTCTGCAATCGCCGATCGTGAAGAACATCCCGCTGGAAAACCTCAACGCGATCCTTGATCGCGTGGGTGCAGTTGACGGCGACATCGTGTTCTTCGGTGCCGACAAGGCCAAGATCGTCAGCGAAGCCCTGGGCGCGCTGCGTATCAAGCTCGGTCACGACCTCGACCTGCTGACCTGCAAGTGGGCGCCAATGTGGGTCGTCGACTTCCCGATGTTCGAAGAAAACGACGACGGCAGCTTCTCTGCGCTGCACCACCCGTTCACCGCGCCGAAGTGCACGCCGCAAGAGCTGGAAGCCAACCCGGCTGGCGCTCTGTCCCGCGCCTACGACATGGTACTGAACGGTACCGAGCTGGGTGGCGGTTCGATCCGTATCCACCGCAAGGAAATGCAACAGTCGGTCTTCCGCCTGCTGGGTATCAATGAAGCGGAACAGGAAGAGAAGTTCGGCTTCCTGCTCGACGCGCTGAAGTACGGTGCACCGCCGCACGGTGGTCTGGCGTTCGGCCTGGACCGTCTGGTGATGCTGATGACCGGCGCCCAGTCGATCCGTGAAGTGATCGCCTTCCCGAAAACCCAGAGCGCTGCGGACGTCATGACGCAAGCCCCGGGTGTGGTGGATGCCAAGGCACTGCGCGAGTTGCACATTCGTTTGCGCGAAACGCCAAAGGCTGAGTAAGACGGGCCTGAAGGCGCATCTTCGGATGCGCCTTTTTTCTATCTATAGAGAGCAGGTCGAGATTTTTTGTTTGCTGGCCGCTGCATGAGCAGGGCGGGCAACGTTTCAAGAGAATTCGGAGCGAGTTATGGCAGGTCATTCCAAGTGGGCGAACATCAAGCACCGCAAAGAACGTCAGGATGCCAAGAGAGGCAAGATCTTCACCAAGTGGATCCGTGAACTGACCGTTGCGGCCCGTCAGGGCGGCGGCGATCCGGGTTCCAACCCGCGTCTGCGCCTGGCCCTGGACAAGGCCCTCGGCGCCAACATGAGCCGCGACATCATTGATCGCGCCGTTGCGCGTGGCGCCGGTGCGACCGAAGCGGACAACGTTGAAGAACTGACCTATGAAGGTTACGGCCCGGGCGGCGTGGCGGTGATGGTCGAGTGCATGACCGACAACCGCAACCGTACCGCAGCTGCCGTGCGTCATGCGTTCAGCAAATGTGGCGGCAACCTTGGCACCGACGGTTCGGTAGCCTACCTGTTCGAACGCAAGGGCCAGATCAGCTTTGCTCCGGGCGTGGATGAAGATGCGCTGACCGAAGCGGCGCTGGAAGCCGATGCCGACGACGTCGTCAGCCATGAAGACGGCTCGATCGACGTGTTCACCTCGTTCACCAGCTTCTATGCGGTGCGTAACGCGCTGGAAGCGGCCGGGTTCAAGGGCGACGATGCGGAAATCGTCATGCAGCCGACCACCAGTGCCGAGCTGGATCTGGACGGTGCCGAGAAGGTGCTCAAGCTGATCGACATGCTTGAGGATCTGGATGACGTGCAGAACGTCTACTCCAACGCGGACATTCCGGAAGACGTGGCCGCTCAGCTCGGTTGATGCAAAATACAAAGGTCGCAGTTTTTGCTGGCTCTACACTTCACCTGTAGGAGCTGCCGAAGGCTGCGATCTTTGTGTTTTTAAAAGATCAAAAGATCGCAGCCTTCGGCAGCTCCTACATGTACCCTCAGCTTTCGCATCAATTTCTGCAGGCGTTATGACTTTAATTCTGGGTATCGACCCCGGCTCGCGCATCACCGGTTACGGGATTGTTCGCGATACCGGACGCGGCGGCTGCATCTACGTGGCCTCCGGCTGCATCCGTACCGGCGCCGGCGAGCTGCATGAGCGGCTGCAAATCGTTTATCGCGGCGTGCGCGAAATCATTCAGACCTATGGCCCGGTAACCATGGGCATCGAAAAAGTGTTCATGGCGAAAAACGCCGACTCGGCCCTCAAGCTCGGCCAGGCTCGCGGTGCGGCAATCGTTGCCGGTGCCGAGGAAAGCCTGGAGATTGCCGAATACACCGCCACCCAGGTCAAGCAAGCCGTGGTCGGCACCGGCGCCGCCAATAAGGAACAGGTGCAGATGATGGTCATGCACATGCTCAAGCTGACCAGCAAACCGCAGATCGATGCCTCGGATGCTCTGGCCATCGCCATTTGTCATGCGCACACCCGTTCCAGCCTGCTGCCGCATGGTCTGGGAACCGCACGCAGTCGTGGCGGGCGCCTGCGTCTCTGATAGCATCAGCAATCATTTTTGCGGAATGCGGATTTCGCGCCTGGGTCGTCGGCCCGAATCCGTACTCCATCTGTCGCCAGCCCACGGCTGGCCAACGCTCAAGGATCTGAAACGTGATTGGACGCTTGCGCGGCACCCTGGCTGAGAAACAGCCGCCGCACCTGATTCTGGATGTAAACGGCCTCGGGTATGAGCTGGAAGTGCCCATGACCACCCTTTATCGTCTGCCGTCAGTCGGTGAACCGCTCACGCTGCACACCCATTTGGTCGTACGCGAAGACGCGCAGTTACTCTATGGCTTCGCCGGCAAGCGTGAGCGAGACTTTTTTCGTGAGTTGATCCGTCTCAATGGTGTCGGGCCAAAACTGGCCCTGGCCCTGATGTCGAGTCTGGAAGTCGATGAACTGATCCGCTGCGTGCAATCCCAGGATACTTCGGCGCTGACCAAGGTCCCGGGGGTTGGCAAGAAAACCGCCGAGCGTTTGCTGGTCGAACTCAAGGATCGCTTCAAGGCCTGGGAAACCTCGCCGGCCATGTTTGCTCTGGTACCGAACCAGCCGGACGGCCCGGCGCCGGTCAATACCGCTGAAAACGATGCGGTCAGCGCGCTGATTTCCCTGGGCTACAAGCCGCAGGAAGCGAGCAAGGCGATTACCGCCATCAAGGACAAGAATTTGAGCAGTGAAGACCTGATCCGCCGCGCCCTGAAGGGAATGATTTAAGTGATTGAAGCTGATCGTCTGATCACCGCCGCGCACAGCCCGCGCGAGCGCGAAGAAGTCCAGGATCGGGCCATTCGCCCGGTCAGCCTGGCCGACTACATTGGCCAGCCGACCGTGCGCGAGCAGATGGAACTGTTCATCCAGGCGGCGCGTGGCCGCAGTGAATCGCTGGATCACACGTTGATCTTCGGCCCGCCGGGTCTGGGTAAAACCACGCTGGCCAACATCATTGCCCAGGAAATGGGCGTGTCGATCAAGAGCACGTCGGGGCCGGTGCTTGAGCGTCCGGGCGATCTGGCGGCACTGCTGACCAATCTTGAACCGCACGACGTGTTGTTCATCGACGAAATCCATCGTCTGTCGCCCATCGTTGAGGAAGTGCTGTATCCGGCGATGGAAGATTTCCAGCTCGACATCATGATCGGCGAAGGGCCGGCGGCGCGTTCGATCAAGCTTGATCTGCCACCGTTCACTCTTGTCGGCGCCACCACCCGCGCCGGCATGCTGACCAACCCGTTGCGTGACCGCTTCGGTATCGTCCAGCGTCTTGAGTTCTACAGCACAGCGGACCTGGCGACGATTGTCGGTCGTTCGGCGAATATCCTCGGCTTGCCGCTGGATCCTGAAGGCGCCTTTGAAATCGCTCGTCGTGCTCGTGGTACGCCGCGAATCGCCAACCGTCTGCTGCGCCGGGTGCGCGATTTTGCCGAAGTGCGCGCCAAAGGTCATATCACCAAGTCGGTGGCCGATCTGGCGTTGAACCTGCTGGACGTCGATGAACACGGTTTCGATCACCAGGACCGGCGCTTGCTGCTGACCATGATCGAGAAGTTCGATGGCGGTCCGGTGGGCATCGACAGCCTGGCGGCGGCGATCAGTGAAGAGCGCCACACCATCGAAGACGTGCTGGAACCGTATCTGATTCAGCAGGGCTACATCATGCGTACGCCACGGGGCAGGGTGGTGACACGGCATGCGTACCTGCATTTCGGTTTAAACATTCCGTCACGAATGGGTGAAATGCCCGTGGCAGACGAGTTTCTTGATGCAGTGGACGATTGATACACATTTTTTGGCGATTTATTCAGCGTTTGTACTGTCACAGGACGGTACTTTTGCGGTAAAGCCTTAAACACTGAAAAAACAGTTGCCTGGCCGGATTGGCAACCCGAGGAGTAAGCACTAGAGTATGCGCGCGCAAAACGGGCTTGAGCCGTTCGCACATCGTTGTCGCGTTTATTACGAGGACACCGATGCGGGCGGCATCGTGTATTACGTTAATTACCTCAAGTTTATGGAACGGGCTCGAACCGAGCGGCTCCGGACGCTGGGCTTTGCCCAGTCGGAACTGGCCGGGGAGGACCTGTTGTTTGTCGTGCATTCCAGCGAAGCGCGCTACCACGCGCCGGCGCGACTGGACGACGAACTGCTGGTAAGCGCTGATGTAATCGAATTGAACCGTGCCAGCCTGCGCTTCAGACAGCAGGTCAGGCGGGCTGCGGATAATGTGCTGCTCTGTGAAGGGCAGTTTCTGGTGGCCTGTGTGCGCACCGACAGTTTGAAACCCCGGGCCATGCCCGAATCCTTGCGTGCGGCCTTTGCCGACGCGGGCGGCACGGGTACACACTCAAAGCAGGAGATAAAGCGTGGAAGCTAACGTCGTCGACCATTCCTCCATGTGGAGCCTGGTCAGCAATGCCAGCATCGTGGTGCAGTTGGTAATGTTGACTCTGGTGGCCGCATCGGTGACCTCATGGATCATGATCTTTCAGCGCAGCAACCTGCTGCGCGCCGGTCGACGCGCCCTGGAGAGCTTCGAAGAGCGCTTCTGGTCGGGTATCGACTTGTCCAAGCTGTACCGTCAGGCCGGCAGCAACCCGGATCCGGATTCGGGCGTGGAGCAGATCTTCCGTGCCGGTTTCAAGGAATTCTCCCGTCTGCGTCAGCAGCCAGGCGTCGATCCTGAAGCGGTGATGGAAGGTGTGGCGCGGGCCATGCGTGTTGCCATCTCCCGTGAGGAAGAGAAGCTGGAGCAGAGCCTGCCGTTTCTCGCCACCGTTGGTTCGGTCAGCCCGTACATCGGTCTGTTCGGTACCGTGTGGGGCATCATGAACTCCTTCCGCGGTCTGGCCAGCGCCCAGCAGGCGACCCTGGCCACCGTGGCCCCGGGTATCGCCGAGGCCCTGATCGCCACCGCGATCGGCCTGTTCGCCGCGATCCCGGCCGTTATCGCTTACAACCGTTTCTCTGCCCGCAGCGAAACCTTGCTGAGCCGCTACTACACCTTCGCCGATGAATTCCAGGCGATCCGGCCCCCCCCAATGGCCACCCCCCCAAAAACCCACCGGGGAAAAACATCGATATAATTGCGGGGGGGGCCATTTAGGGG
>NZ_JBIUVO010000023.1:0-2794 GCF_044742995.1 Pseudomonas sp. NPDC087803 | reverse complement strand
AGTGCACACCAGCGTAGAATAAGCAGGTATTTCCCGATGGCTTTAATCGCTCGAGCCCGAAACAAGCGCAAGCCGGTCGCCGAGATGAACGTGGTGCCATACATCGACGTGATGCTGGTGCTGCTGGTTATCTTCATGGTGACCGCGCCGATGCTCAATCAGGGCGTGAAAGTGGATCTGCCCAAGGTTTCCAGCGAAGCCTTGCCGCAGGACAACAACACTCAGGTGCTGACCATTTCGATCAAGGCTGACAAGACCTACTACTGGAACCTTGGCAGCGAAGTCGATACTGAAAAGCAGCAGGACAGGGCAATGACCCTGCCGCAGATGACTGACGCGGTGACCAAGATCATTCGCGCCGGCACCGAAGGCGGCAAGCGTACCCAGGTCTTTATCCGTGGCGACAAGTCGGTCGACTACGGCGCCGTCATGGGCGCCATGGGCGGGTTGCAGAAAGCCGGGGTCGGTAATGTTGGTTTGATTACCGAGGCCCCCTGATGCAGCAACAGCGAGAGCCGTCCGCCTCGGAAAGCTACTTCTGGCCTAGTGTTCTGGCGATTGTCCTGCACGTGCTGGTGTTCGGCATGCTGTTCGTCAGTTTCGCCTTCACACCGGAGTTGCCGCCGGCCAAGCCGATTGTCCAGGCGACCCTGTACCAGCTGAAATCGAAAAGTCAGGCAACCACCCAGACCAATCAGAAGATTGCGGGTGAGGCTAAGAAATCCGCCGCGCGCCAGACCGAAGTCGAGCAGATGGAACAGAAAAAGGTCGAGCAGGAAGCGGTGAAGGCTGCGGAACAAAAGAAAGAAGAAGCGGCTCAAAAGGCCGAGGAAGCCAAGAAGGCCGACGAGGCGAAGAAAGCGGACGAGGCGAAAAAGGCTGATGAAGCCAAGAAAGCCGACGATGCGAAGAAAGCCGAGGCCAAGAAGGCAGAAGAGAAACAATTGGCTGATATAGCCAAGAAGAAAGCCGAAGAAGAGGCTAAAGAAGAGGCCAAGAAAGCGGCCGCTGAAGAAGCCAAGAAGAAGATCGTCGAAGACGCGAAGAAGAAAGCCGCCGAAGACGCCAAGAAGAAAGCTGAAGCTGAAGAGGCGAAGAAGAAAGTCGCCGACGAAGCGAAGAAGAAAGCTGCTGCCGATGCTGCGAAGAAGAAATCGCAGGAAGCGGCACGTAAATCCGCCGAAGAGAAAAAGGCTCAGGCCCTGGCAGATTTGCTTTCCGACACGCCGCAGCGTCAGCAGGCCTTGGCCGATGAGCAGGGTGACGAAGTCGCGGGCAGTTTCGATGACCTGATTCGTGCGCGAGCAGCGGAAGGTTGGGCGCGTCCTCCTTCGGCACGCAAAGGCATGACGGTCGTGCTGCAAATCGGCATGTTGCCGGACGGTACGGTGACTTCGGTCAGCGTGGCCAAGTCCAGTGGCGACGGTCCGTTCGATGCTTCGGCAGTCGCGGCAGTGAAGAATATTGGACGTTTGACGGAAATGCAGGGAATGAAGCCGAGCGATTTCGCTCCGTATCGTTCATTCAAGATGACATTCACACCTGAGGATCTAGCCTTGTGAGAAACCTTCTTCGAGGAATGCTGGTCGTGATCTGCTGCATGGCAGGGATCGCGATGGCGGATGAAAAGAACATTCTGGTCACCAGCGGCAGCGATCGGGCGACTCCGATCGCCGTCGTTCCGTTCGGTATGCAGGGCGGTGCCGTGTTGCCGGATGACATGGCAGAAATCATTGGTAACGATTTGCGGAACTCGGGCTACTACTCGCCGATTCCGAAGCAAAACATGATCAGCCAGCCAAGCCAGCCGAGCGAAATCATTTTCCGTGACTGGAAGGCGGTGGGTGCTCAATACATGATGGTCGGCAGCATTGCTCCGGCAGGCGGTCGCCTGCAGGTGCAGTGGGCACTGTTCAACGTGGCCACCGAGCAGAAAGTGGCTGACGGCAGTGTTTCCGGTACCACCGAGCAGCTGCGCGACATGGCGCACTTCATCTCGGACCAGTCGTTCGAAAAACTCACCGGTATCAAAGGTGCGTTTTCGACCCGTCTGCTGTACGTGACAGCCGAGCGTTTCTCCGAGAAGAACACGCGCTACACCCTGCAGCGTTCGGACTACGACGGTGCCCGTGCCGTGACTCTGCTGCAATCGCGCGAGCCGATCCTGTCGCCGCGTTTCGCCCCGGATGGCAAGCGCATCGCCTACGTGTCGTTCGAGCAGAAGCGTCCACGGATCTTCATGCAGAACATCGACACCGGTCGTCGTGAGCAGATCACCAACTTCGAAGGCCTGAACGGCGCGCCAGCCTGGTCGCCGGATGGCAATCGCCTGGCTTTCGTCCTGTCGAAAGACGGCAACCCGGACATCTATGTGATGAACCTGGGTTCGCGTCAGATCACTCGTGTGACTGCAGGTCCTGGCATCAACACCGAACCGTACTGGGGCAAGGATGGTTCGACCATCTACTTCACCTCGGACCGTGGCGGCAAGCCGCAGATCTACAAAACCAGCGCCAGCGGCGGTGGTGCCGAGCGTGTGACCTTCATTGGCAACTACAACGCCAACCCGAAGCTTTCGGCTGATGAAAAGACTCTGGTGATGATCCATCGCCAGGATGGTTTCACCAATTTCAAGGTGGCGGCCCAGGATTTGCAGCGAGGTAGTGTAAAGATCCTCACTGATAGCACTCTGGACGAGTCACCTACTGTTGCGCCCAACGGCACCATGGTAATCTACGCCAGCCGCCAGCAGGGCCGGGGAGTCTTGATGCTCTTGTCCATTAATGGACGCGTG
>NZ_JBIUVO010000022.1:0-64794 GCF_044742995.1 Pseudomonas sp. NPDC087803 | reverse complement strand
CCATCAAGTCGGTGCCCTGCAGGCCGCCAAAGTCCCGAACGACTTCGTGAACAACGAAGCCATTCCCGGTACCGGCCTCACCGCCGAAAAATTCTGGGAAGGTGCCGACAAGGTCATTCATGACCTGGCGCCGAAGAACAAAGCCCTACTCGCCAAACGCGATGACTTCCAGGCTCGTCTTGATGCCTGGCACCAGGAACACGCCGGTCAGGCGCACGACGCCGTGGCCTATAAGGCCTTCCTGCAAGAAATCGGTTATCTGCTGCCAGAAGCGGCTGATTTCCAGGCAACGACGCAAAACGTCGATGATGAAATCGCCCGTACCGCCGGCCCGCAACTCGTGGTGCCAGTAATGAACGCCCGCTTCGCCCTCAACGCCTCGAACGCCCGCTGGGGTTCGCTGTACGACGCCCTCTACGGCACCGACGCGATCAGCGAAGACGGTGGCGCGGAAAAAGGCAAAGGCTACAACAAGGTGCGTGGCGACAAAGTCATCGCCTTCGCCCGTGCGTTCCTCGATGAAGCGGCACCCCTGGCTGCCGGCTCCCACGTCGATTCGACCGCTTACAAGATTGTTGACGGCAAACTGCTGGTCACCCTCAAGGGCGGCAGCAACACCGGCCTGCGCAACGATGCACAGTTGATCGGCTTCCAGGGCGATGCCAATGCGCCGATCGCGATCTTGCTGAAGAACCACGGTCTGCATTTCGAAATCCAGATCGACGCCAGCACCCCGGTCGGCCAGACCGATGCCGCCGGCGTCAAAGACATCCTGATGGAAGCGGCACTGACCACCATCATGGACTGCGAAGACTCCGTGGCCGCCGTCGATGCCGACGACAAAGTGGTGATCTACCGCAACTGGCTCGGCCTGATGAAGGGCGACCTGTCCGAAGAAGTTGCCAAGGGCGGCCAGACCTTCACCCGCACCATGAACCCGGATCGCACCTACACCAAGGTCGATGGCAGTGAACTGACCCTGCACGGTCGCTCGCTGTTGTTCGTGCGTAACGTCGGTCACCTGATGACCATCGACGCGATCCTCGACAAGGACGGCAACGAAGTACCGGAAGGCATCCTCGACGGTCTGGTGACATGCCTGGCGGCGATGCACAACCTCAACGGCAACACCTCGCGCAAGAACACCCGCACCGGCTCGGTCTACATCGTTAAACCGAAGATGCACGGCCCGGAAGAAGCGGCGTTCACCAACGAGTTGTTCGGCCGCATCGAAGACGTGCTGGGCCTCAAGCGCAACACGCTGAAGGTCGGGATCATGGACGAGGAGCGCCGCACCACGGTCAACCTCAAGGCCTGCATCCAGGCTGCCAGCGAGCGCGTGGTGTTCATAAACACCGGTTTCCTCGACCGCACTGGCGATGAAATCCACACCTCCATGGAAGCCGGCCCGATGGTGCGCAAGGCCGACATGAAGGCCGAGAAGTGGATCGGCGCCTACGAGAACTGGAACGTCGATATCGGTCTGAGCACCGGCCTGCAAGGTCGTGCACAAATCGGTAAAGGCATGTGGGCGATGCCCGACCTGATGGCGGCGATGCTCGAACAGAAAATCGCTCATCCGCTGGCCGGTGCCAACACCGCCTGGGTGCCATCGCCGACCGCGGCTGCGCTGCACGCGCTGCATTACCACAAGGTCGACGTGTTTGCCCGTCAGGCCGAACTGGCCAAGCGTGCCCGTGCTTCGGTGGACGACATCCTGACCATCCCGCTGGCGGTCAACCCAAGCTGGACGCCGGAGCAGATCAAGAACGAACTGGACAACAACGCCCAGGGCATTCTCGGTTACGTGGTGCGCTGGATCGACCAGGGCGTGGGTTGCTCGAAGGTGCCGGACATCAATGACGTCGGCCTGATGGAAGACCGTGCAACGCTGCGGATCTCCAGCCAGCACATCGCCAACTGGCTGCGCCACGGTATCGTTACCGAAGCGCAAGTGATGGAAAGCCTCAAGCGCATGGCGCCGGTGGTCGACCGGCAGAACGCCAACGACCCGCTGTACCGTCCGCTGGCACCGAACTTCGACAGCAACATCGCCTTCCAGGCGGCGGTCGAACTGGTGATCGAAGGCACCAAGCAGCCGAACGGCTACACCGAGCCGGTGCTGCACCGTCGTCGTCGCGAGTTCAAGAAGGCCAACGGCCTGTAACTCGCGCTGAATGCCGGACATGAAAAAGCCCTGATCTTGCGATCAGGGCTTTTTCTTTGGAAAGCAAAATCAAAAGATCGCAGCCTTCGGCAGCTCCTACAGGTGATTTCATGTAGGAGCTGCCGAAGGCTGCGATCTTTTGATCTCATGTAGGAGCTGCCGAAGGCTGCGATCTTTTGATCTGCAAAAAGTCAGGGATCAATGCCCAATTCGTGTTTGACCAGCCCCAGCAACTTCGCCGTATCAATCGGCTTGAGCAGAAAATCCACCACGCTCAAATGCATCGCGGCAATCGCATCTTTCACATCGGCATCGCCGGAAACAATGATGATCGGCAACGCCGCTCGCTCCGACTCACGCACCTGCCGAATCAGGTCGAGGCCATCGACGTTGCCCATGCGCAGATCAGTGATCACCAGGCCGATCGAGGGTTTTGCCTCGAGCATCTTCAGCGCGGTTTCACCGCTGGCGGCGGTCATGCAGTGAATGCCATCCAACGCGAGTATCTCCGACAACAGCTCCCGGGCGTCCTTGTCGTCATCGACGATCAGTACACGCTGCGGCGGCAGGTCGGGTTCGAGCATTACAGCGCTGAGCGCTTCACGCTCGGCGTCGCTCAAAATATCGTGGTCGGACATGGCGTTCTCTAAGTTTTCAAATCAATCACCTGGCACAGTCGTCAGACATCGCTAAGCAGAGCTTCAATGTGCACTTCGTCGGATTTTTTTCCAAGAGGCTGGCGGGAGAATTTCCGACTGTTTTTGTAGGGCACTTCCCAAATGTGCCCAACGGCATGGCAAACCTAGACTTACGTCCAATGGGCACCCCGCGCGCAGGGGCCGACCATGGCTGCAACGATCCGACAACAACAATTCAAAAAAGACTGCGGTAATGGTTATGAGTAAAGCGGACGCCTTCACCCAGGCAGGGAAAACCGCGGTGTTGCAGAACATTCAGGGCACCCTGCAATTCCTCCAGCGCTTCCCGCCCTTCAATCAGATGGAACACGCCCACCTGGCTTATCTGGTGGAGCAATGTCAGCTGCGTTTCTACGGTCAGGGCGAGAGCATCATCAAGCCCGCCGACGGGCCGGTCGAATATTTCTACATAGTCAAACAGGGCCGGGTGGTCGGCGAACGCCAGCACATCAGCCGACCCGGCACCGAAACCACCTTCGAGATCACCACCGGGGAATGCTTCCCGCTGGCCGCGCTGATTGGCGAACGGGCGACCCGTACCGAACATCTGGCCAGCGAAGACACCTTCTGCCTGCAACTGAACAAACCGGCGTTCATCAAGCTGTTCGCCCTGTCCAACAGCTTCCGTGACTTCGCCTTGCGCGGGGTCAGCAGCCTGCTCGATCAGGTCAACCAGCAAGTCCAACAGAAAGCCGTGGAAACCCTCGGCACCCAGTACTCGCTGAATACCCGCCTCGGCGAATTGGCCATGCGCCATCCGGTGACTTGCAGCCCGGACACACCGTTGCGCGAAGCGGTGAAGCTGATGCACGAGCAACAGGTCGGCAGCATCGTTGCGGTGGATGAACACAAGGCGCCGCTGGGGATCTTCACCCTGCGTGACCTGCGCGAAGTGGTCGCCAATGGCAGCGGTGATTTCAGCGAAACCATCGAGCGGCACATGACCTGTTCGCCGTTCTTTCTGTCGCCCGATCACAGCGCTTTCGACGCGGCGATTGCCATGACCGAACGGCACATCGCCCATGTGTGTCTGGTCAAGGATCAGCGTCTGTGTGGCGTGGTTTCCGAGCGCGACCTGTTCTCGCTGCAACGGGTCGATCTGGTGCATCTGGCCCGGACCATCCGCAGTGCGCAGCGCATCGAGCAACTGGTGAGCCTGCGCGGCGAGATCGGCCAACTGGTCGAACGCATGCTGGCCCACGGTGCGTCGTCGACGCAGATCACCCACATCATCACCCTGCTCAACGACCACACCGTGTGCCGGGTGATCGAACTGACCCTCGCCGAAAAAGGCGATCCCGGCGTACCGTTCAGTTGGTTGTGTTTCGGCAGCGAGGGCCGGCGCGAACAGACCCTGCACACCGATCAGGACAACGGCATTCTGTTCGAAGCGCGGGACGCGGCGCACGCGGCGGAGATTCGCGGCAAGCTGCTGCCACTGGCCCAGCAGATCAACCAGAGCCTGGCGCAGTGCGGCTTCAGCCTGTGCAAGGGCAACATCATGGCCGGCAACCCTGAGCTGTGCCTGTCCCGGGCGGAATGGGCGCGGCGCTTTGCGGCGTTCATCCGCGAGGCGACGCCGGAGAACCTGCTCGGTTCGAGCATTTACTTCGACCTGCGAGTGGTCTGGGGCGACGAAAAAGGCTGCGCGCAACTGCGCCGGGGGATTCTCGATCAGGTCGGCGACAACCGTTTGTTCCAGCGCATGCTGGCCGAGAACGCCCTGCGCAATCGTCCGCCGGTGGGGCGTTTCCGCGAATTTGTGCTGGCGCGCAAGAACGGCGAGAAAGCCACCCTTGATCTCAAAGTCCAGGGCCTGACGCCCTTCGTCGACGGCGCACGCCTGTTGGCGCTGGCGCATGGCATCGAAACCAACAACACTCTGGAGCGCTTGCGTCAGTTGGTCGAGAAAGAGGTGATCGAACGTCTCGACGGCGCCGCCTATGAAGAGGCCTACCATTTCATCCAGCAGACCCGCATGCAGCAACACCAGATCCAGACGCGGGAAAATCTGCCCTGGTCGAACCGGGTCGATCCCAACAGCCTCAATCATCTGGACCGGCGCATCCTGCGTGAATCCCTGCGCCAGGCCCAGCGCCTGCAAAGCAGCCTGGCCTTGCGGTATCAGCTATGAGCTTGTTCTCGTGGCTGCGGCCGGCCAGCCCTCTGCTGTCGGCAGACCTGCAACAGCGTCTGGCGAAGTTGCCGGCGATCAGTGAACTGAAAGAATGCAGTCTGCGCGAACAGCGTTGGGTGGTGCTCGATCTGGAAACCACCGGGCTCAACCTGAACAAGGATCGCGTGCTGTCGATCGGCGCGGTGGTGATCGAGGACGGCGCGATCGACTTCAGCCAGCAGTTCGAGCGCACCCTGCAATGCCGGGAGCTGAAGCTCAGCCCCAGTGTGTTGATTCATGGCCTGGGGCCGAACGCGATTGCTGCCGGCAGCGACCCGGCTGAGGCATTGCTGGAATTGATGGAATACATCGGCGACAGCCCGGTGCTGGCGTTTCATGCGCCCTTCGATCAGCACATGCTCGGACGGGCATTGAAAGAACACTTGGGTTACAAGCTGCAGAATGTGTTTCTGGATGTCGCGGACATGGCGCCGCTGTTGTGCCCACAGGCGAATATCCGTGAGGCCGGGCTGGATGAGTGGATCGACTGGTTCAGGCTGGAGGTGTTCGAGCGGCACAACGCGAGCGCCGATGCGCTGGCCACAGCGGAACTGGCGTTGATCCTGTTCAGCCGGGCGCGGCAGCAGCAGATTCATAGTCCGTTGAATCTGCAACAGCGCTTGAGTCAGTGGAAACGCCGACAGCAGGCGCCTTCCTTCTAGACTTGCAGCCGAACCACATCCCCTGTAGGAGCTGCCGAAGGCTGCGATCTTTTGATCTTGTTTTTAAAAGCGAGATCAAAAGATCGCAGCCTTCGGCAGCTCCTACAGAGTCCACATTAACTTCACCCGACCAGTGGCCAATTGCTAACCATTCCCACCTCTGCGAGAATCGCGAACAATTCTCGTTGGTTAACATTTCCCAATCGGTGCGTCTGGTGTCGTCAGTCCCAAGCCCTCACAGTGAACTCGTCGGTGCGTTGTATCGCGACCATCGCGGTTGGCTGTTGAGCTGGCTGCGGCGCAATGTGGCGTGCCCGCAACGGGCCGAAGACCTGAGCCAGGACACCTTCGTGCGTCTGCTCGGTCGCGATGAGCTGCTGACGCCGCGCGAACCGCGAGCGTTTCTGGTGGCGATCGCCAAAGGCCTGCTGTTCGACTACTTCCGCCGCGCTGCGCTGGAGCAGGCTTACCTCACTGAACTGATGCTGATCCCCGAAGGCGAACAACCTTCGGTGGAAGAACAGCAACTGATCCTCGAAGACCTCAAAGCCATCGACCGTCTGCTCGGCAAACTGTCGACCAAGGCCCGCGCCGCTTTCCTATATAACCGCCTCGACGGCCTCGGCCATGCCGAAATCGCCGTGAAGCTCGGTGTCTCGGTGCCGCGCGTGCGGCAGTACCTCGCGCAGGGCATTCGCCAGTGCTACATCGCCCTGTACGGTGAGCCGACATGAATCCGGCCAGCTCCAAACCGGTCTCGGCTCAAGTGCTGGACGCGGCGATTGCCTGGCAGTTGTCGCTGGATTCCGGCAGTCCACTGGAGCGCGAAGAGTTCGCCAAGTGGCACGCAGCCAATGAAGAACACGCCCGCGCCTGGCGCCAGTTGGGCATGCTCGATCAGCGGTTCAGCGTCGCCAACGGCCCGGCCCGCGCCGCTTTGCTGCAATCGCGCGAAGGCATTCGGCGGCGTGTGCGCAAGCTCGGCAGCGGACTGGCCAGCGTGGTGGCGGTGATCGGTCTGGCGTTGTTTGCCGGTGATCACTACTTGCCGCTGGATTACTGGCTCGCCGATCAACGCACCGCCACCGGTGAGCAGCGCACGGTGCGGCTGGCCGATGGCACCGTGCTCAATCTCAACACCCACAGCGCGGTGGATGTGCGCTTCGATGCCAGGCAGCGGCTGATCGTATTGCAGGCAGGCGAGATCATGGTCGAGACCGGTCACGGCGATGCGCGGCCGTTCATCGTCGAGACCCGCGAAGGCAGCATGCGCGCGCTGGGCACGCGGTTTCTGGTCAAGCGGGAAGACCAGGGCACGCGCCTGAGCGTCCTGCAATCGGCGGTGGCAGCGCATCCGCAAAGTCATCCTGAAGAGCAGATCCTGCGCGAAGGCCAGCAAGTGCTGATCCGTAATGACCGCCTCGACGCGGTCGCCGCGCTCACGCCCGGCGCCGATGCCTGGACCCGCGGCATGCTGGTAGTGGACAACGCGCGGCTGGAAGACCTGGTGCATGAACTCGGTCGCTACCGCCGCGGGCATCTGGGCGTGGCGCCGGAAGTCGCTGACCTGCGCATCACCGGCAGCTTCCCGCTGCACGACACCGACAAGGCCCTGAGCGCCCTGCTGCCGACCCTGCCGGTGCAGATCGAGCAGCACACGCCGTATTGGGTCACGGTGGCGAAGGCTGATACCAAGCCTTAAAAAATTCGTTGTCAGGGAAATAGCTATCGCGAGCAGGCTCACTCCTACAGTAGGAATGCGTTCCCCCTGTAGGAGTGAGCCTGCTCGCGATAGGGCCACCCGCAGCACTCGAAAATTCCGAATCGGCCGTCCCACTCCCAGTTAATCAAAATTATTTTCATCCAGCCCTATCACTTTTCGATTCTCGTCCGGCACACAGGCAATTGAGAAATATTTCCATTCAGGAGCCTTCGCATGTCCCGTTCGCTAGACACCTTGTTGCGCCCCAGTCTGCTGGCCGTCGCCATCGCCCTCGGCGCACCGCTACTCAGCAGCCCGTTGCTCGCCGCTGAACAGGCCTCCAGCGTGCGCGCCTACAACCTGCCGGCGGCGCCGCTGTCGACCACCCTTAACCAGATCGCCAGCCAGGGCGGCCTGGCACTGTCGTTGAACCCGTCGCTGGCGGCGGGCAAGACCTCGGCGCCGGTCAGCGGCCAATACGATGCCGCCGGCGCGCTGCGTGCTGCGCTGCGTGGCACCGGTCTGCAACTGGAACAAAGCAGCACCGGCACTTACACCCTGGTGGCGGTGCCGGAAGGGACACTGGCGCTGCCGGAAACCGCAGTCATCGGCGTGGAAAACCTGGAAACCGCCTGGGGCCCGGTCGAAGGCTACACCGCCACCCGCACTGCCGCCGGCACCAAGACCGACACCGCGCTGGTCGAAGCCCCGCGCTCGATCTCGGTCGCCACTCGCCAGCAAATGGATGACCGCAGCGTGCACAGCCTCGATGACGCCGTGCGTTACATGCCGGGCATCACCGCCAGCAGCTACGGCAGCGACACCCGTATCGACTGGTTGCGCGTGCGCGGTTTCGAGCCGACCCAGTTCCTCGATGGCCTGCCGCTGCCAAAAGGCGTGTACGCCAACCCGAAACCGGAAACCTGGAACCTCGATCGCCTCGCCCTGCTGCGCGGTCCGGCCTCTTCCGTCTACGGCCAGACCCCGCCGGGCGGCCTGTTGGACATGGTCAGCCGCCGCCCGAGCAGCGACGCCAGCAGTGAAATCCAGTTGCAGTACGGCAGCGACAACCACCGTCAGATCAACTTCGCCAGCACCGGCAAGATCGACGACGCCGGCCAGTTCCTCTACGGCATCAGCGGCGTGGTGCGCGACAGCGACACGCAGATCGATCACATCGAGAACAAGCGCTACAACATCGCTCCGAGCCTGACCTGGAACATCGACGACGACACCAAATTCACTCTGCTCAGCCAGTTCACCCGCGACGATACCGGGGTCACCAGCCAGTTCTACCCGATCCAGGGCACCAAGATCGATATGCCGTTCGGCAAGATTTCCCATCACAAGAACCTCGGTGATCCTGACTACGACTACTACGACCGCACCTACTACGCGCTCGGTTATGCCTTCGAGCATCGCCTGAACGACGTGTGGCAGTTCAAGCAGAACCTGCGCTACACCAAATCGGACCTGGCGTTCCAGACCGTCACCGTCAACAGCTACAACCCATCGTTCGCCGGTTTCACCGTGGACGATCAGGGCAATGTCGGTCGCGGCACCACCAACGTCGACGAGGACATCAGCCAGTTCGCCGTGGACAACAACTTCCAGGCCGACTTCGCCACCGGCGACATCCGCCACACCCTGCTGCTCGGTCTCGATCACCAGCGCAGCAACACCAACTACACCTCCATCTTCGGCAGCGCGCCGGACATCAACGTCAACAACCCGATCTACGGCCAGACGATCGTCCGTCCACCACGTTCCTCGGCGTTCTACGATTACGACCAGAAGACCTACCAGACCGGCCTGTACGCGCAGGACCAGATGGCCCTCGATCAATGGCGTCTGACCCTGGGCGGCCGGGAAGACTGGGTGCACACCAGCACGCAGTTCATCAACAAGGGCGACGCCACCAACACCCAGCGCGACAAGAACTTCAGCGGCAACGCAGCGCTCAGCTATGTGTTCGATTCGGGCTTCGTGCCCTACCTGTCATACGCCGAATCCTTCCAGCCAACCAGCGGCGCCGACGCCACGTCCACCGGTTCGCTCAAGCCGACCGAAGGCAAGCAGTGGGAACTGGGCATCAAGTACCAGCCACCGGGCAGCAAAACCCTGCTGAGCGCGGCGGTATATGACTTGACCCAGAAGAACGTCGCGGTCAACACCATCGTCAACAACGTGACCATCACCAGCCAGACTGGCGAAGTGAAAGTCAAAGGCCTGGAGCTGGAAGCGGTTTCGGACGTCACCGATAACCTGAAAGTCATCGCCGCCTACACCCTGGCCAAATCCGAAGTGCAAAAAGGCGTCGACAAGGGCAACCGCCTGCAACTGATGCCTAACCAGCAAGCTTCGCTGTGGACCGACTACACCTGGCACAGCGGCGTACTCGACGGCTTCGGCATCGGCGGTGGCGTGCGTTACACCGGCAACACGTACGGCGACAAGGCCAACACCTGGCTGGGCAAGGCAGATGCCTACACCGTGTTCGACGCCTCGGTGCATTACGACCTCGGCCGCCTGGACAACAGCCTCAAAGGTGCATCGGTCGCGGTCAACGCCACCAACCTGTTCGACAAGGACTACATCTCCACCTGCGACGGCTTCTACTGCTACTACGGCGACCAGCGCAGCGTCATCGCCAGCGCCACCTACAAGTGGTAAGCGCGTGAGCTGAAACAGGCCCTGTAACCTGGCCGTCCCTCGTGGACGGCTTTGGTGTTTTTGAAGGTCATGAAATGAAAAGTAAAACAATCCGCCGCTGGTCGTACATTCACACCTGGACCAGCCTGATCTGCACCGTGTTTCTGCTGCTGCTGGCGTTGACCGGCCTGCCGCTGATCTTCCATCACGAGATCGAGCATTTGCTTGGCGATGCCCCGCAAGTGCGCGAGATGCCCACCGACACGCCGCGCCTGAATCTGGCGCAACTGGTCGAGGCCGCCGAGAAACATCGTCCCGGCGAAGTGGTGCAGTACTTCGGTTTCGAAGACGACGAACCCAACGCCGTGCTGACGATCATGGCGAAAACCGCCGGCACCGAACCGAACTCGTCGCACACCTTCATGCTCGACGCGCGTACCGGTGAAGCGCTGGAAACCCCGTCGGCCAATGGCGGGCTGATGCTGTTCATCCTGCGCCTGCACGTCGACATGTTCGCCGGGTTGCCAGGCAAGCTGCTGCTGGCATTCATGGGCCTGCTGTTTGTGGTCGCGATCATTTCCGGGACGGTGTTGTACCTGCCATTCATGCGCCGCTTGCAGTTCGGCACCGTGCGTCACGACAAGTCCACCCGCCTGCGCTGGCTCGACCTGCACAACCTGATCGGTGTCGTCACCCTGACCTGGGCGCTGGTGGTCGGTGTCACCGGCGTGATCAGTGCCTGTGCCGACCTGATCATCGCCGCGTGGCGCAACGACACGCTGACCGCCATGGTCGCGCCCTATCGCGATGCCCCGCCGCTGACCCGACTGGCCCCGGCCACCCGCCTGCTCGACATCGCCCGCGACGTGGCACCGGGGATGAACCCGGATTTCATCGCCTTCCCCGGCACGCGGTTTTCCAGCGAGCATCATTATTCAGTCTTCATGAAGGGCGGCACGCACCTGACCTCGCACCTGCTGACGCCGGTACTGATCGACGCCAGTACCCTGCAAGTCACCGCCGTCGGTGAACGTCCGTGGTACATGGACGCCATGGGCATGTCCCAGCCGCTGCACTTCGGCGACTACGGCGGCATGCCGATGAAAATCCTCTGGGCGACCCTCGACGTGCTGACGATCATCGTCCTCGGCAGCGGCGTGTACCTCTGGGTGGTGCGGCGCAAAGCGGCGAAACCGCTGTCGTCGGAGGCTGCTGCATGAAGCCGCGTCAGAGCAATTTCTGGAAGGTCTTCAGCACACCGCTGGTGATCGCGCTGCTGAGTGCGGCGGGGTTGTTTTCGGCGTTGCTGGGGGACGGGATCTGGGATGCATTGAGCTGGGTCGGGCTGGGTGTTCCGGCATTTCTGGCCATTAGAGGTTTATTGCCGCGAAGCTAAAGATCACTGTCGGAGTGAGCCTGCTCGCGATAGCGCACTCCCATTCAACTTCATCGTCGACTGACCTGCCGCGATCGCGAGCAGGCTCACTCCTACAAGGGGCTGTGCAGGGCTTGAGCAAGCCGAGTAACACGCTATGCTCCTCGCTCACTGTCCTGACCGAGACCCTGCCAATGTCCGCCCCCAGCATGACCCTGTTCCACAACACGCTCTCCCCGTTCGTGCGCAAAGTGATGGTGCTGCTGCACGAGACCGGCCAGCAGGATCGCGTCGCCCTGCAAGACTGCGTCCTCAGCCCGGTCAGCCCGGACGCTGCGCTCAACGCCGACAACCCGCTGGGCAAGATCCCGGCCCTGCGCCTGGCCGACGGCAGCGTGATCCATGACAGCCGCGTGATTCTCGAATACCTCGACCAGCAGCACGTCGGCAATCCACTGATCCCTCGCGAAGGTGCGGCCCGCTGGCGGCGTCTGACCCTGGCGTCGATGGCGGACGGGATCATGGACGCCTCGGTGATGGTGCGTTACGAACTGGTGCTGCGCGCCCCGGAAAAACACTGGGATGAATGGCTCGACGCCCAGCGCGAGAAGATTCGTCGCGCCCTGGCCTATCTGGAAAGTGATGCCATTGCCGAGCTGACCAGCCATTTCGACGTAGCGGCGATCAGCGTCGCTTGTGCACTGGGTTACATCGATCTGCGCCATCCGGATCTGGACTGGCGCAGCGCCAATCCACAACTGGCCAACTGGTATTTCGACGTGAGCCAGCGACCGTCGATGGTCGCCACCATGCCCAAGCCTTAAGGCTGCGGCGCCTGTTCCGGCCTCATCGCTGGCAAGCCAGCTCCCACAATGGATTTGCGTATGACAGAGATCTCTGTTTCAGCACAAATCCTGTGGGAGCTGGCTTGCCAGCGATGGCACCAACTCGCATCCAAAGGCAGAAACCCGACAATCCGCGTCACCAGTGCTTCCTTCCAGCGCTGATCCTCACGCAACCCGCTCATTGCATCGCCCCCACATCAAATTCCAGCGGCTTGGCCGGTTTCTGCCCGATCCCGTACCAGTCGAGTTCGCGCGTCAGCACCATGAACACCCCGAGCAGGCCGAACAACAGCAGCGAGCCCATCAGCAGCGCGTAATCCTCGGCGCTCAGCAGGCCATACAGCAGGCCATACAACGCCGCCAATCCCACAGAAAAACTCAAACCATGACGCACGCTGTGCAGCACGTGGCAGACATAAAACCCGATCAACAACACACAGCCACTGGCCGACAGCAGATACGCCAGGGCAAAGCCGATGTGCTCCGACAACGACAGCAGCAACAGGTAGAAGAACGCCAGCGCCACCCCGACCAACGCGTATTGCACCGGGTGTACCGCGAGGCTCTTGAGCACTTCGAACAGGAAGAAACCGGCGAACGTCAGGACGATAAACAACAGCGCATATTTGATCGCCCGATCACTCTTCAGATACTGATCCACCGGATCAATGAAACTCACGCCAAAACTGCGCCCGCTGAACGCCTCGCAGTCGTTGCCCATGACGCACCGGCTCATGGCTTCTTGCAGGTTGGTGGAGAAGAACGTGGTCTGCCAATCGGCGCTGAACCCCTGATCACTGATCTCGCGTTTGCCCGGCAAGAATTTGCCGACAAAGCTGGGATGCGGCCAGTTGGCGGCAAGGCTGACGTGGCTGGTCTTGCCCACAGGCAACACTTGCAGCGAACCGGTGCCCTGCAGGCGCAGGTCGAAACCGAAGGTCAGCTCTGTGGCGTTGCGGGTGTCCAACGCCGGCAACGTGACCCGCACGCCCTCGCCGAGCCAGCCCACCTGAGTACCGGGCACGAAGTCCAGGCGTTGGCCGTCGAGTTCCAGTTTCAGGGCGTTTTCGATGCCACGAATATCGCTGATGCCCACCGCCAGAAACGGTGCATCGAACTGGTAATCGGCAAAGTCTTCCTTGATCCCCAACTGAGCGGGCAAAGAGAAATGCCCATTGATGCGATTGTCGGCGTGAAACAGCCGCGCCTCGTAAATACCGCGATTGCGCAGCTCGGTCTGCACCTGGCCGTCGAGTTCAAAGCGCTCCGGCAGAAAGTACAGCCGACCACGCTCTTCGCCGAGCTCTTCGTAGCGCTGGCTGGTTTTCTCGTTGGTCTTCCAGGTACGCACCACCTTGCGATAAGGCACCACCATCACCGGCCCGCTCAATTGCTGGCTGTAGCTGGAACTGCGGGCGATGTCTTCCAGCACGCCATCGCGCCGTTGCTGGCGGTCGTCGATGATGCCGTCGATCATCAGCAGCGGGATCAGCAACAGCAGGATCAGCAGGGCAATCGCCCCCAGTTTTATCATCAGACTTCGGTTCATGAAAACGCTCCCTTGTTGGAATGAAGCGAGTCTGAAAGTGTTATGTGGGTTTGTTGTGGGGGTTGTGTGGGCATTGTGTGGAAATACCTGTAAAAGGCTTTTCCTCATCAACACTGCCAATGTTCAAAGAAAGGACCGACACGTTGCGCAACAACTCATTCGATTTGATCAGGCACATCGCGGCACTCATGGTGCTGGTCAGCCATCACTTTGCGCTTTGGGGGCTGCCGGAGCCAGGTATCGCCGGCTTCAACTCGCTGGGCGGGATCGCCGTGACCGCGTTCTTTGCGATCTCCGGCCTGCTGATCACCCGCAGCTTCGTCAATTCCACAAGCTTTACCGACTACCTGACCAAGCGCGTTGCCCGCATATTTCCGGCACTGATGCTCTGCGCCTTCGCGATGACTTATATTGCCGGCGCACTCTTTGCCGAAGGCTATGTCACAGGCTCAAGTGCAGCGCTCGACTTCTTGCGCATCTCGGTTTTCGGTCGGGCCACCATCGAACAGATTACCGATGGATTTATCTTCAACGAGTCCTTCAATGGCAGCCTCTGGACGCTGAAAATCGAATTCGGCTTTTACTTGCTGCTGGCGGCGGCTCTCGGTCTGTATAGAAAAGCCCTGTTGCCATGGATCCTGCTGACGGGGTTTGCCGTGGCAACGTATGTCTTGAGTAGTGCAGTGTCCGGCGCCATGGCACAAAAACTGGCGACCTACTGCGGTGCTGGTATCGCCTTCTTTGCCGGTTCGGTGATCGCCTTTCACAAACAGTACCTCAGCGAAACCCGTATTCTGGCACTCGCTCTGGCAGCGGGGAGCGGCTTGATCTGCTTCAGTGTCGGCACGCCAATGGTCACGGTGCTGGCGACGCTGGGTTGTGCTCTGGTCACGCTCAGCCTGGGCCTGCTTTACGTCGACAAAAGTATCCGGGGCCGATTCGATATTTCTTACGGAATCTATCTGTATGCGTTCCCAGTACAACAACTGGTCATCAACAAATCAAACCTGACCTTCGTCCCGTCCATGCTCGTATCAGCATTGATCGTGATCGCACTGGCCATCATCTCCTGGCACCTGGTTGAGCAACCGGCGTTGCGGTTTGCCCATCGGACAAAGCGTCAGCGCACGACGCAGGCATCGCCTCAATCCTGAACTTGAGCCCGCCGCTTTTCAGGGCAGGCTCAACATTGCCTGCACCCCACCCGGGACGTTGCTGACCGACAGTTGACCGCCATGCAACTTGGCGACTTCTGCGACAAAGTTGAGGCCAAGCCCGGTGCTCTTGCGCCCACTGTCCGGACGCGGCAACGAGTAAAACCGTTCGCTCAAACGCGGCAAGGCGTACTCGGGAATCGCCGCCGCTTCGTTGAACAAGCGCAACTCGACCTGCTCCCCCACGCGCTCGGCACTGAAGCGCAGCAACCCGGCGACCGGGGTGAAATCCAGCGCATTCTCCAGCAGATTGCCCAATGCCTGACGCAGCAGAAACGGCTCGCCGATCAGTAGCAGATCCGGCGCAATCGTCTGCTCGACCTTGAGCCGCCGCCCCTCGATCCGCGCCGCCTGCGCCTGCAACAATTCGTCGACCAGTCCTGCCAGTGGCACCGCCACCCGTTCCTCAAGACCCTGGCGCTGTTCGACTTGCGCCAGATTCAACAGGCGCTCGATCAACTGCTGCATCCGCGCACTTTCACTGTCGATGTTGCCGACAAAGCGCAGGCGCTGAATCGCTGGCATCTCATCCTGCAGCAACTCCGCGGCACCGCGAATCGCCGCCAGCGGACTCTTCAACTCATGAGTCAGGGTGTGCACGTAGCGTTCGACGTAGGCCTTGCCTTCGAGCTGGGTGCGCATCTGCTCAACCGCTGTGGCCAGTTGCTCCAGCTCGCCGCCACGGTAATGCGGCACTTCCACTCGCCGGCCTTCGCTCACCGCCTGCGCATACCCGGTCAAACGGTGCAGCGCGCGGCTCAGCCACCACGACAGCAAAGCGCCGAACAACAGGCCGAGGCCGATTAGCCCGGCACCGTAAAACAACAAGCGCCGCTCGGTGCGATCGACATAAGGCTGCAAGGAACTGTTGGGTTTGGCCACGGTAACCACGCCAATGATCCGGCCGTTATCGCGGATTGGCGCGCCGACGTGCATCACCGAGGACGCCGGGTCGTTCGGATCGCTGCGGGTCGAGCGCGCGCCGTATTCGCCGCGCAGGGTCAGGTAGACGTCGTTCCAGCGCGAGTAATCCTGCCCGACCGCCACCCCGCTGGAATCCAGCACCACGATGCCTTTGGCGTCGGTGACGTAGATGCGATGGTTGACCTGGTTTTTCGGCAAGCCCCAAATGGTCGCCTGTGGCTGGCGCTCACCGTAGGCGCGCAGCAATTCGGGCCAGCGGTTCTCGCTGAGCGTGCCGGCCTTGAAATCATCACGGAGAATTTCCGCCATCAGGTTGGCGGTGTCGACCAGGGTTTCTTCGGTGGACTGGCGCACGCCGGGGCGGATTTCTTCCATCACCGTGTTGAGCACGAAGTAACCGGTCAGGCCGACAAACAGCACATACACCAGAAAAATCCGCAGCCCCAGCGACATCAGCTGTGCCCCGGGCTGTAGCTGTAACCGAGGCCGCGATGGGTCTGGATCGGCTCGGCATCGGCCCGCACCAGGCGCAGTTTGGCGCGCACGCTCTTGATGTGGCTGTCGATGCTGCGCTCGTAGCCGACGTCGGCGGCAACCCCCAGCGCGTCGAGCAATTGCTCGCGGCTGAACACCCGCTGCGGTTGTTCAAGCAGGCATTGCAACAGGCGGAATTCGTGGCGGGTCAGGCTCAATGGCTGGCCCCGGTAGGTGATCAACACGCGCTCGGAGTCGATGCGAAAAAGCGCCGAGGAGGTCTCGATAACCGCTCTTGGCGCCATGCGCTTGAGAATCGCCCGAACCCGCGCCGCGACTTCGCGCGGGCTGAACGGCTTGACCACGTAATCGTCGGCGCCGATCTCCAGCCCCACCACGCGGTCGATCTCGGCGTCCCGGGCACTGAGGAACAGCACCGGCACTTCACTGAAGCGCCGCAGCTGTTTGCAGGTTTCAAAACCGCTGATGTCCGGCAGGCCGATATCGAGAATGATCAAGTCGGCCGGGGTCTGCCGTTGATGCTCCAGCGCCGCCGCGCCGAGGCTCAGCCACGTGGTGGTGAACCCCTCGCCCTGCAGGGCAAAAATCAGCGTGTCGGCAATCGCCGCTTCGTCTTCGACAATCAGGATATGAGGCATGGCGTCCGAGCCCATGGGTTAAGTGCGCGAACGGTGCCCCAAGCCTGACCTTACGTCAATGAGACCACTTAGCAGTCCGGCTTGTCGGCGGTGAAACGCCGCGCCGGGTTCACTGCCGCGCCGAACTCGCGCAGGGCCTTGGCACCGATCAGCAGCGGGTAGTTGAAGTTGCTGCGGTCGGTCAGGTTGACCTCAACGGTACGCTTGACGTTACCCAGACACAGTTCCAGATCGACCACCGGGCGCTTGGCGACTTCGGTGCTGTCGCCCTCGTCCTCTTCATCCGATCGGCTTTTGATCTTGCTGATCCGCGCGACCTTGTGTTCGTAGACCTTGTTGTTGGCGTCCTTGGTGCCGAGGCGGAAACGCACCCAGTTCTCGCCGTCGCGGGTGAAGGTCTCGATGTCCTTGGCCGACAGCGAGGCGGTCAGCGCGCCGGTGTCCATCTTGGCCTTGAGCACCTCACCACCGATTTCCGGCAGCGCGATGTATTCGTAACGCCCGTACAGGGTCGGCTCGGCGGCCATGACCGGCAGGGCGACGAGGGCAAACAGTGCAAGGAGGGATTTCACGTAAGGGGCTTCCTTGGAAAATGAGGGCGTCAGACGCGAGATTTTAGACAGCCATTGGGCAATTCGTTCGCCCTGAATCCGCCTTCGCGAGCAAGCCCGCTCCCACAGGGGTCGGGGATCTGTTGAAGATGGCATGCACACTGAAGATCCACTGTGGGAGCGGGCTTGCTCGCGAAGAGGCCAGCCCTGCCAGCACAGTAATCAGCTCCAGCATAGCCAGCCAAAAGTGAAACATTCGTCACCATCAATTTGGCCTGTCGCCCGAAGCCACTTATCATGGCGCGCCCATCCGCCTTCATAGAGTTGCTTATGCGCCGCCTGCTCACCGGCTGTTTCGTCACCCTGCTGCTGTTGCTCAACACCCTGATCCTGATCGGGCCATTGCTGGTCTTTGCCCTGCTCAAACTGATTGCGCCGGGGCGCTGGCGCGATTACGCCTCGTGGGCGGTGATGTGGATCGCCGAGACCTGGGCGGAAATCGACAAGCTGATCTTTCGCCTGTGCATTCCCACCCAATGGGACATTCGTGGCGGTGAAAACCTGCGCGGCGACACCTCGTATCTGGTGGTCAGCAACCACCAGTCGTGGGTCGACATTCCGGCGCTGATCCAGACCCTCAACCGCCGCACGCCATTCTTCAAATTCTTCCTCAAGAAAGAACTGATCTGGGTGCCATTCCTCGGTCTGGCGTGGTGGGCGCTGGATTACCCGTTCATGAAGCGCTACAGCAAGGCGTTTCTGGCCAGGCACCCGGAGCTGGCGGGCAAGGATCTGGAAATCACCCGACAGGCCTGCGAGCTGTTCAAGCGCCAGCCAGTGACCGTGGTGAATTATCTGGAAGGCACCCGCTACACCGCCGCAAAAAGCGCACAGCAGCAGTCACCGTTCAAGCATCTGCTCAAACCCAAGGCGGGTGGCGTGGCGTTTGTTCTGGCGGCGATGGGCGAACAGCTGGATGCGCTGCTCGACGTGACCGTGGTCTATCCACAGCAGAAGATTCCGGGGTTCTGGGATTTGATCAGCGGCAGCGTGCCGCGGGTGATCGTCGACATCCAGACCCGCGAACTCGACCCGGCGCTGTCGCAGGGCGATTACGAAAACGACCCGCTGTTTCGCCAGCAAGTCCAGAACTGGGTCAACCAGCTCTGGACCGAGAAGGATCAGCGCATCAGCCAACTGCGCGGCGAGCGCGGCTGAATCAGCTACCGGTGCCGGCGCCCCAGATGCTGCCCAGGCTCTGCAGAATCGGGCCGCCGACACCTTGATCACCCAGGTACTTGAGCAGCACCGGGGCAAACTGGCCGACCATGCCGCTGTCCATGCCCAAGGCACCGAAGGCATTGTTCAGGTCGCTGGTGTTCTTCACATTGCCCAGCGCATTTTCCAGCCCGGCTGACTTGCCCGACGAGCCAAGCAAGCCGCTCAACGCCGCCAGGTTACCGCTGCCGCCCGACAATTTGTCGATGCCCGGCACTTCTTTGGCCAACTGCGAATAATCGGTGCTGCTCAATTGGTTCTTGGCCAGGCCAAGCATGGCGCTGGTGCCACCGACGGCTTGCTGCGGCGTAACACCGAGACCGGTGACCGCTTGCAGCAAACCGGCGGTTTCCGAGGTCGGCGCGGCGGCGGTGGCAGCGTTGCCACCCTGCATGCTCGAAGCCGCTTTGGTCACGTCGTCCAGACTGAAGCCGGCGAACACCGGGCTCGCTGCAAGGGTCATCAGTGAAGCCAAGGCAATACCGCGTGAAATCTTCATTCAGACATCCTCTTGCGCTGTGGTGACCGCCCTCGATAGGCGGCAAAACTGCCGATTTGACCGGGTTTCAACCGGCATGTTCCTCGCCGGCGCATCCATTTTCAGCATAGCCACGTATATAAAACGTGAAACCGCGGATAACCCGAGATGAATGGCACAAGCGCTGTCGCTGAACTAGCCTGTGAACAGCCCGAGCAGCGCCCTCGTCGCCCGCCCATTGCCTGGAGAACCGTCATTTCCATCGCCGACCACGATCAGTTGCGCCAGCTGTTGGCCCAGTGCTCACTGGGCGACCGTGGTGCATTCGAAACGCTCTATCGCAGCGTTGGCCCGCGCCTGCACGGCGTGGCCCTGCGCTTCATGGGTCGGACGGATCTGGCCGAAGAAGTGTTGCAGGAAAGCTTCGTGCGTATCTGGAACAACGCCTCGCGCTACGAAGCCCATTTGTCGGCGCCGCTGACCTGGATGATCAACATCACCCGCCATCAGGCCATCGACCAGTTGCGCAAACAGCGCGAGCGGCCGCTGACCGACTTCGAACAGGACACCCTGCCGGACGAAGGCCCTACGGCTCACGATCTGTTGAACAGCAGCCGCGAAGCCAGCGCGTTGCACCGTTGCCTGGACACCCTCGACGGCATGCAGCGCCAGTCGATCAGCGTCGCCTACTTCCAGGGCCTGTCGTGCACAGAACTCGCCGAGCACCTGGCCGCCCCGCTGGGTTCGGTGAAGTCGTGGATTCGTCGCGGCATGGAGCGTCTGCGCAGGTGCCTTGAATCATGAACTACCAGACCCCCACCCTGCGCCGCGCCCTCGCTGCCGATTACGCCATCGGCCTGATGTCGGCGGCAGCGCGCAGGCGCTTTGAACAATTGCTGCTGGAGGACGCGGCACTGCGAACCGAGTTGGCGCAGTGGCAGGAGAGCCTGGCCAGCCTTACCGAAACGCTGCCGGAGCAAGCGGTGCCGGATCGGGTGTGGCAAGGCATCACCGCACGCATCGAACCGCAAGTGCTGCACGTCCCGGAAAAACGTCCGTTCTGGAACTGGCTGCGGGTCACCGCCGCGCTGTGTTCGATCGTGGTGCTGGTGTTCCTCGGTTCGCTGTACAACCGCGACGACGCCCGCTACCGCGCCACCCTGCTGAGCGCCGACGCGCAACCGGCGCTGAAAGTCGAGGCGCATGCCGATTATCTGCAGGTCGAACCGCTGACACTGGCGGCAGTCGGACCGGATCGCAGCCTGGAATTGTGGGCGATACCGGCGGATGGCAAGCCGATTTCGCTGGGTGTGATTCCGCTGGGGGGCAAAGGCAAAGTCGAGCTCAGCGAGGCGCAGAAAGTCTTGATCGGCCAGCCGATTGCGCTGGCGGTGAGTCTGGAACCCAAGGGTGGCTCGCCGACCGGACAGCCGACCGGGCCGGTGCTTTACCAAGGCGCTTTGGCAGCCCTCTGATTGCCTAAAGTCAAAAGATCGCAGCCTTCGGCAGCTCCTACACCGATCCCTGTAGGAGCTGCCGAAGGCTGCGATCTTTTGATCTGAAAACAGCGACCCGAAGGTCGCCGTTCAATCATCACGCCGCACTGAACAACCGATGCGGATCGATCACAAACTTCTTCGGCACACCGGCATCGAACTCGCCGTAACCTTCCGGCGCCTGATCGAGGCTGATGACTTGCACGCCGACCACTTCGGCGATGTTGATGCGGTCCCACATGATCGCCTGCATCAGCTGGCGGTTGTACTTCATCACCGGGGTCTGGCCGGTGTGGAAGCTGTGGGATTTGGCCCAGCCCAGACCGAAGCGGATGCTCAGGCTGCCCATTTTCGCGGCGGCGTCCACGGCACCCGGATCTTCGGTCACGTACAGGCCCGGGATACCGATCTTGCCGGCGACACGCACCACGCCCATCAGCGAGTTGAGCACGGTGGCCGGGGCTTCGGATTTCACCCCGTCATGCCCGTGGCCGCGCGCTTCGAAGCCCACGCAGTCGACTGCACAATCGACTTCCGGCTCGCCCAGCAACTCGGCGATCTGCTCGTGCAGCGGCGTGTCCTTGGACAGGTCGACCACCTCAAAACCCTGGGCCTTGGCGTGCGCCAGGCGGATGGTGTTGACGTCGCCGATGATCACCACCGCCGCCCCCAGCAAACGCGCCGAAGCCGCAGCGGCCAGGCCGACCGGGCCGGCACCGGCGATGTAAACCGTGCTGCCCGGACCAACGCCCGCCGTCACCGCGCCGTGATAGCCGGTCGGCAGAATGTCGGAGAGGCAGGTCAGGTCGCGGATTTTCTCCATGGCCTTGTCGCGATCCGGCAGTTTCAGCAGGTTGAAGTCGGCGTACGGCACCAGCACGTACTCGGCCTGACCGCCAGTCCAGTCGCCCATGTCGACATAACCGTAAGCACCGCCGGCACGGGCCGGGTTGACGGTCAGGCAGACGCCGGTGTGTTGTTCCTTGCAGGAACGGCAGCGCCCGCAAGCCACGTTGAACGGTACGGAGACCAGGTCGCCGATTTTCAGGTTCTCGACGTCGGATCCCTTTTCGATCACTTCGCCAGTAATTTCATGGCCCAGCACCAGACCGGTCTGCGCCGTGGTCCGGCCGCGCACCATGTGCTGGTCGGAGCCACAAATGTTGGTAGAGACCACACGCAGGATCACCCCGTGCTCGATCTTCCTGCCGCGCGGGTCCTGCATTTTCGGATAGTCGATTTTCTGCACTTCGACCTTGCCAGCGCCGAGATACACCACACCACGATTGCCAGACATGCTTTCACCTCGCTGTTGTTTTTATGGAACCGCGTTGCCCAGGCAGGCAGCGCGTTAAGTGCTCGGGTACAGATGCTGATTGTTGTGTTGCTTGTTATGGCCTCATCGCTGGCAAGCCAGCTCCCACAGGATTCGGGTTGGATTCAGATTTTGTATACGACACAAATCTCTGTGGGAGCTGGCTTGCCAGCGATGGCGATCTAGAGAACGACCGTGCGATTGGCGTTGAGAAACACCCTGCGCTCAATGTGATAACCAACGGCCCGGGCCAGGGTCAGCCCTTCGATATCCCGCCCCTTGGCAATCAGATCCTCCGGGTAATGGCTGTGATCCACCGCCTCGACACCCTGGGCGATGATCGGCCCTTCATCCAGATCGTTGTTGATGTAATGCGCCGTCGCGCCGACCAGTTTCACGCCCTTGTTGTAGGCCTGGTGATACGGCTTGGCGCCCTTGAACCCCGGTAGCAGCGAGTGGTGAATGTTGATCGCCTTGCCATCGAGCTTGCGGCACAGTTCCGGTGACAGCACCTGCATGTAACGGGCGAGGATCACCAGTTCGGCGCCGGACTCTTCGATCACCTGCCACACCTGACGCTCCTGCGCCGGCTTGTCGTTGGGGTCGAGGGGGAAATGGTAGTAGGGAATCTGGTGCCAGTCGGCCAGCGGCTTGAGATCCGGATGGTTGGATACCACCGCCGCTACGTCCATCGACAACTGGCCGATGCGCTGGCGGTAGAGCAAATCGTTGAGGCAGTGATCGGCCTTGGAAACCATGATCACCACTTTCGGCCGGTAGTTCGGTGCGGTCAGCTCGAAGACCATGCCGAACGCCTGCCCACGCTCGGCAAGGCCGGCGCGGAAGGATTGTTCGTCGAAACCGTCAGGCTGACGGAATTCCACGCGAATGAAGAAGCGGCCCGAGAGCCGGTCATCGAACGAATGGTGCTCGGTGACGTAGCAACCCTGCTCGAACAGAAAACGCGTCACCGCGTCCACCGTGCCGAGCACACTGGGGCAGTCGGCGGTCAGAATCCATGTGTCTGGGGCGCGGCTCATGGTGCGGTGACTCCTGTTCTTTGTGCGGGGTGTCAGGGAGTTTTCCCCTCACCCTAGCCCTCTCCCCGAGGGAGAGGGGACTGACCGGGTTGTTCTTTCGAGCTACACCGACGTGAAATACCGAGCCGAACTCAGGTCTGAGAAAAGCAATTTCACGCCGGCCGCAATTGTTAATAACGCCAAAGATCGGCTCCCTTTCCCCCTCTCCCCCTTGGGGGAGAGGGCTGGGGTGAGGGGGTAGGATCTCAAGCCCTACTCACAAGCCGTTGCAACTCAATCTACTTAGGCCTGAACGCTCAACCCGTACTCGGCCGACGCATCCTGCAACCACAGCCACCAGTAGTCCGAGAAGCTGCGGCGGATCAGCAGTTCCCAGGTGTCTTCGGCGGTGTGGCGAATCATCAGCTGCGATTTGGCGAATACCGTGCCCACCGCTTTACCGACCGGGAAGTTGTTCGGGTGCACGTCGTAGCTGGTGGATTTCATCAGCACCTGACGCACATTCGGCCCGCTCAGTTCGAGCACCTGCTGGCCGCCGCTGACGTTGACGATCGCGATGTGCAGATCGCCCAGCGCTTCGCGCAGTTTCTGCTCGGCGGCGAACTCTTCACCGCTCGGCACGATCAGCAGCCACTCGTCCGGGCCCATCCATTGCAGGCTGGTTTCGCCTTTGACGATCACGCTCAGGGCGCCGGGCAACTCGATGCCGAGCGCCTTGTGCACACCGGCAGCGAACGCGGCGTCGTGGCCGTCGCCACGAATGGTCAGGTGACCGAGGAGTTTCTTTTCACGCACGAACACGCCGGCGTTCTTGCGCCCCTTGCCGGCCAGGCTGGCGAGGTCGGCATGGTGCAGCGACGACTCGGCACGGGCCCCGGTGGTCGGGCGTTGTTGGTACACGTTGGCTGTGGTCATAAAGCACCTTCCTGAATTCTGTTGGTTCCTGCGGTGGCTGATCTGCCGCTTTCGCGAGCAGGCTCGCTCCCACAGGGGAACGCGGTCGAATGTGGGAGCGAGCCTGCTCGCGAATAGCCGCCCGCCCACAATTCCTGAGGCCATCAAATGTTCTGCCGATCGCCCTTCGGATCGAAGAACACCGAAGAAACGATCTCCGCCTCGATCACGCTGCCATCGGCCAGCGGCGCAAACACCCGCTCGCCCATGCGCTTGAGACCGCCCTTGACCACGCCCATGGCAAACGAATAACCGAGGGAGTTGTGCGCGTAGCTGGAGGTCACGTGGCCGACCATGGTCATCGGGATCGCCTGCTTGGTGTTGAACACCAGTTGCGCACCCTCCGGCAGCCAGACGTTCGGATCAATCGGCTTCAGACCCACCAGTTGTTTGCGCTGATCACGCACGCAGTCTTCACGGTTCATGCCGCGCTGGCCGATCCACGAGAACGGTTTGGTGCGACCGACGCACCAGCCCATGTTCAGGTCGTCCGGGGTCATCGAGCCGTCGGTGTCCTGGCCGACGATGATGAAGCCCTTCTCCGCCCGCAGGACGTGCATGGTTTCCGTGCCGTACGGCGTCAGGTTGTACTGCTTGCCGGCCTCGACGATCTTCTCCAGCACGCCCATCGCGTAATCGGCCTGCACGTTGACTTCGTACGACAGCTCCCCGGTGAACGAGATGCGGAACACCCGCGCCGGCACACCGCCGACCAGACCTTCTTTCCAGGTCATGAACGGGAAGGCTTCGTTGCTCAGATCAATGTCGGTCACGGCGCTGAGCAGCTTGCGGCTGTTCGGCCCGGACAGGGTCATGGTCGCCCAGTGGTCGGTGACGGAAGTGAAATACACCTTCATCTCTGGCCATTCGGTCTGGTGGTACAGCTCCAGCCATTGCAGCACGCGCGCGGCGCCGCCGGTGGTGGTGGTCATGACGAAATGGTTGTCGGCCAGACACGCCGTCACCCCGTCGTCGAAAACCATGCCGTCTTCTTTGCACATCAGGCCATAACGCGCCTTGCCCACGTCGAGCTTGGTCCAGGCGTTGGTGTAGACGCGGTTGAGAAACTCGCGGGCATCCGGGCCTTGAATGTCGATCTTGCCGAGGGTCGAGGCATCGAGCAGGCCGACGCTGTCGCGCACGGCTTTGCATTCGCGCTTCACCGCGGCGTGCAGGTCTTCACCGTTTTTCGGGAAGTACCACGGACGTTTCCACTGGCCGACGTCTTCAAACTCCGCGCCGTTTTTCAGGTGCCATTGATGCAGCGCGGTGTAACGCACCGGCTCGAAGATGTGCCCGCAGTGACGACCGGCCACGGCGCCGAACGTCACCGGCGTGTAGTTGGGACGGAACATCGTGGTGCCCATCTGCGGGATGGTCACGTTCAGCGAGCGCGCGGCGATGGCCAGACCGTTGACGTTGCCGAGCTTGCCCTGATCGGTACCGAAGCCCAGTGCGGTGTAGCGTTTGACGTGCTCGACCGACTCGAAACCTTCGCGGGTCGCCAGTTCGATGGCGGCGGCGGTGACGTCGTTCTGCAGGTCGACGAATTGCTTCGGCGCCCGCGCAGTGCCCTTCTCGTGCGGCACCTGGAACAGCGCCAGCGTCGCTTCTTCGAGACGGCTCAGCGCTTTTGGCAGCGTGCCCTCGACCACTCCGAAGCCGGCTTCACTGGCAGCGCGTGCGCCACCTTCGAAGCCATCGGCCAGCGAATCACCGAGGCCGTAGACGCCGTTGATGCCACCGACGCACACACGCTTCTGCGGTGCTTCGCCCGGTACGAAACCGAGGATATCTTCGCGCCAGATCGGCTTGCCACCGAGGTGCGAAGCCAGGTGCACGACAGGGCTGTAACCGCCGGAACTGGCGATCACGTCGCAGTCGAGCCATTCGCCCGGGCTGGTCACGCTGTGCGCTTTCACGTCAATCGCGGCGACGCGGGCAGCGGTGACGCGCTTGCTGCCACGGGCCTCGATCACGGCGCTGCCGGTGAGGATGCGAATGCCTTTGGCGCGGGCTTCTTCCACCAGTGCGCCACGCGGATTGCTGCGTGCATCGGCGATGGCCACCACTTGCAGGCTGGCGTCGAGCCAGTCCAGCGCCACGCGGTAGGCGTGATCGTTGTTGGTGCTCAGCACCAGCTTCTTGCCCGGTGCCACGCCGTAACGGCGTACGTAAGTCGAGACCGCGCCGGCAAGCATGTTACCCGGCACATCGTTGTTGCCGTAGACCAGCGGACGCTCGTGCGCGCCGGTCGCCAGCACCACACGCTTGGCGCGAACCCGGTGGATGCGCTGACGCACCTGACCGATTGGCGCACGGTCACCGAGGTGATCGGTGAGGCGTTCGTGAATGGTCAGGAAGTTGTGGTCGTGGTAACCGTTGACCGTGGCGCGCGGCAACAGCAGCACGTCCGGGGTGTCCTTGAGTTCAGCGATGACGCTGGCCACCCACTCGATCGCCGGTTTGCCGTCGAGGCTTTCGCGGGAATCGAGCAGGCTGCCGCCGAACTCTTCCTGCTCATCAGCGAGGATCACCCGCGCACCGCTGCGCGCAGCCGCCAGGGCAGCGGCGAGACCGGCAGGGCCGGCGCCGACGATCAGCACGTCGCAGTGCTGGTTCATGTAGTCGTAGGTGTCCGGATCGACTTCGGTCGGCGAACGGCCCAAACCGGCAGCCTTGCGAATGTACTTCTCGTAAGTCATCCAGAACGATTGCGGGTACATGAAGGTTTTGTAGTAGAAACCCGGCGGCATCAGCTTGCCGCCGACCTTGCCGAGAATGCCCATCATGTCGTTGTTGACGCTGGGCCAGCCGTTGGTGCTGGTGGCCACCAGGCCTTGGTACAGCGCCTGTTGCGTGGCGCGCACGTTGGGAATCTGCGTGGCTTCGGTGGCCCCGATCTGCAGCACCGCGTTCGGCTCTTCGGCACCGGCGGCGAAGATCCCGCGTGGACGCGAATACTTGAAGCTGCGACCGATGATGTCGACGCCGTTGGCGATCAGTGCCGAGGCCAGCGAGTCGCCCTCGAAGCCTTTGTAGCTCTGACCGTTGAAGGTGAAGCTCAGCACTTTGTTGCGGTCGATCCGTCCACCGTTGGACAGGCGATTGGTCTGGCTCATACCTTCTCTCCCAGCGCCGTCGTGGCTGTTTTCGCCGAATCAGCCTTGTCGGTGAATTGCGGCTTGGTGCCGATCTTGTAGGTTTCGAGAATCTCGTAAGTCACGGTGTCGCGGGTGACGTTGAAGTACTGACGGCAACCGGCGACGTGATCCCACAGTTCGTGGTGCAGACCGCGCGGGTTGTCGCGGAAGAACATGTAGTCGCCCCACTCTTCATCGGTGCAGGCGTTCGGATCCAGCGGACGCGGGATGTGCGCCTGGCCGGATGCGTGGAATTCCTCTTCGGAGCGCAGTTCGCCGCAGTGAGGACAGAAGATATGCAACATGGGGATTTCTCCTGTTAGTGGGCGACGGCAGCAGCGCCGTGTTCGTCGATGAGTGCGCCGTTGTGGAAACGGTCGATGGAAAACGGTGCCGCCAACGGGTGCATTTCACCCTTGGCGAGGCTGGCGGCAAACACGTTGCCCGAGCCGGGAGTGGCCTTGAAGCCACCGGTGCCCCAACCGCAGTTGAAGAACATGTTCGGCACCGGGGTTTTCGAAATGATCGGGCAGGCGTCCGGAGTGGTGTCGACGATGCCGCCCCACTGGCGGTTCATGCGCACCCGCGACAACACCGGGAACATCTCAACGATGGCCTGAATGGTGTGCTCGATCACCGGGTACGAACCACGCTGGCCGTAGCCGTTGTAGCCGTCGATACCGGCGCCGATCACCAGGTCGCCTTTGTCCGACTGGCTGATGTAACCGTGCACGGCGTTGGACATGATCACGCTGTCGATAATCGGTTTGATCGGTTCGGACACCAGCGCTTGCAGCGGGTGGGATTCGATCGGCAGACGGAAACCGGCGAGCTTGGCCATGTGTCCAGAGTTACCGGCAGTGACCACACCGACACGCTTGGCGCCGATGAAGCCCTTGTTGGTTTCAACGCCGATGCACACGCCGTTTTCCTTGCGGAAACCGATCACTTCGGTCTGCTGGATCAAGTCCACACCAAGGGCGTCGGCGGCACGGGCAAAGCCCCAGGCCACGGCATCGTGACGGGCGACGCCACCACGACGCTGAACGGTCGCGCCCATCACCGGGTAGCGGGTGTTTTTCGAGCAGTCGAGGTACGGGATCTCGTCGGCCACTTGCTGGGCATTGAGCAGTTCGCCGTCGACGCCGTTGAGGCGGTTGGCGCTGACCCGACGCTCGGAATCACGGATGTCTTGCAGGGTGTGGCACAGGTTGTAAACGCCGCGCTGGGAGAACATCACGTTGTAGTTCAGGTCCTGCGACAGGCCTTCCCATAGTTTCATCGCGTGCTCGTACAGGTGCGCCGACTCGTCCCACAGGTAGTTGGAACGCACGATGGTGGTGTTGCGCGCGGTGTTGCCGCCGCCCAGCCAGCCCTTCTCGACCACGGCGACGTTGGTGATGCCGTGCTCTTTCGCCAGGTAGTAGGCGGTCGCCAGACCGTGCCCGCCGCCGCCAACGATGACCACGTCGTAGACCTTCTTCGGCGTCGGCGTGCGCCACATGCGCTGCCAGTTTTCGTGGTGGCTGAGGGAGTGTTTGAAGAGGCCGAAGCCCGAATAGCGTTGCATAGTCATTTACTCCAAACCGCTCAGCGATAAACCGGGTAGTCGGCGCACAGTGCCGCGACGTTCTTGGCCACATTCGCTTCGACGTCGGCGTCACCGAGGTTGTCGAGGATGTCGCAGATCCAGCCGGCCAGCACTTCGCACTGGGCGACCTTGAAGCCGCGGGTGGTGACGGCCGGGGTGCCGATGCGCAGGCCCGAGGTCACGAACGGCGACTGCGGGTCGTTCGGCACGGCGTTCTTGTTGACGGTGATGTGCGCACGGCCGAGGGCGGCGTCGGCGTCTTTGCCGGTCAGGCCCTGACGGATCAGGCTGACCAGGAACAAATGGTTGTCGGTACCGCCGGACACTACATCGTAGCCACGTTTGATAAACACGCTGGCCATCGCCTTGGCGTTGTCGATCACTTGTTGCTGATAAGCCTTGAAGCCAGGCTCCAGCGCTTCCTTGAAGCACACCGCTTTACCGGCGATAACGTGCATCAGCGGGCCGCCCTGGGCACCGGGGAAAACCGCGGCGTTGAGCTTCTTCTCGATCTCTTCGTTGGACTTGGCAAGGATCAGCCCGCCACGCGGACCGCGCAGGGTTTTGTGCGTGGTGGTGGTGACCACGTCGGCGTACGGCAGCGGATTCGGGTAGAGACCAGCAGCGACCAGACCGGCCACGTGAGCCATGTCGACGAACAGCAGCGCACCAACCTTGTCGGCGATCTGCCGGAAGCGCGGGAAGTCCAGGGTCTTCGAATAAGCGGAGAAACCGGCAACGATCATCTTCGGCTTGCACTCGACGGCCAGACGCTCGACTTCGTCGTAATCGATCAGCCCGGTGTCGGTGTTGATCCCGTACTGCACGGCGTTGTACAGCTTGCCCGAGGACGACACTTTCGCGCCGTGGGTCAGGTGACCGCCGTGGGCCAGGCTCATGCCGAGAATGGTGTCGCCCGGCTGGATCAGCGCCAGGTACACGGCGCTGTTGGCCGAAGAACCGGAGTGCGGCTGGACGTTGGCGTAATCGGCACCGAACAGTTGCTTGGCGCGTTCGATGGCCAGTGCTTCGACTTTATCCACATGCTCGCAGCCACCGTAGTAGCGCTTGCCCGGATAACCTTCGGCGTACTTGTTGGTCAGGCCGCTGCCTTGCGCTTCCATCACGCGTTTGCTGGTGTAGTTCTCCGACGCGATCAGCTCGATGTGATCTTCCTGACGTTGCTCCTCGGCATTCATCGCCGCCAGCAGTGCATCGTCGTAACCCTGGATCCGGTCTTGCTTGCTGAACATCGCGTCTCTCCCAGCGGCGGCGGTGCGCCATTTTGTCTTGGTCAGGCACGCGGCTTGCGACGGTGCCCTTTGATGCGATGGTATGACCGGCGCAGACAGCTCAAATGCCTACGGACGCCACGCAAAGGTGCGTTTACGACATGGCGGGAAATGACCGAATGAATCCACGCAGATCCCTTGTGGGAGCGGGCTTGCTCGCGAAAGGGGTGTGTCAGTCGCCATCTATGCCGTCTGATTCACCGCTATCGCGAGCAAGCCCGCTCCCACAGGGGTTATGTGCAGGCCGCGCGAATGGCGAGTAACAGGAGGAAATGCGCGGGGTAAAGGGCGTACGCCCAACGGCGCATGGGCAGCGGATGGATAGATCTGAAGTGTCGCAACAAGAACAGCCCAAGCATTGGCGCAATCAGGCATGCCGCGATGCCGAACACCGCCACGTAGTTGCCAAACTCCGCCGCCTCATACAGCACCTGCCACTGATTCCCCGCCAGACACACCAGCCCCGGCAGCAGACCGAAATACCAGGGGCGACGGATCACCCACAGCAGCGCCAGCGGCAGCAACACGCCAAACACGCCGAACATCAGCCACTGCGAAAACAGCACCGCCAGCAGCAAGGCAGCGACGCCCAAAAGCCGCGACAACAGCGACCGATCCTGCCAGCCCCGCGCCACCAGCAATCCCAGCGCCAGCGTGGGCATCACGTTCAAGGTGTCGGGATCAGGAATGTACAAACGATAGGGAATTTCGCTGACCGCACTGAATAGCAGCAACCAGCCCAGGTAGCGCCACTCGGTCTTCTGCGCACCGGCCCGGGCAAGGTTCGCCGCCATCGCCAGACAGAACCACGGGAACGCCAGTCGCCCCGGAACATACAGCCAATCGGCGCTGATCCCGACATATCGCAGGTGATCGAGCAGCATGCTCAGCAGCGCCAGCCACTTGAGCAAATCCAGCGCGCCGTCGCGTTTAGTCACGTGCATAATCGGGCAACAAACTGGTAATTTTCTGACAGCGACATCCCGTGTGCTCCCCGGAAGATCTTCGGTAAAGTGCGCACCATCATTGACCACGAGCCTTCACAAGAGTCTCGACCACGGAAGCCGGCCATGACCGACAAGAGCCAACAATTCGCCAGCGATAACTACTCCGGTATCTGCCCTGAAGCCTGGGCTGCCATGGAACAGGCCAACCACGGCCACCAGCGTGCCTATGGCGACGATGAATGGACCGCACGCGCTTCGGACTATTTCCGCAAATTGTTCGAAACCGACTGCGAAGTGTTCTTCGCCTTCAACGGCACCGCCGCCAACTCGCTGGCGCTGTCGTCACTGTGCCAGAGTTACCACAGCGTGATCTGCTCGGAAACCGCCCACGTCGAAACCGACGAATGCGGCGCCCCGGAATTCTTCTCCAACGGCTCGAAACTGCTGATCGCCGGCACCGAAAACGGCAAGATCACCCCGCAGTCGATCCGTGAAGTCGCGCTCAAGCGCCAGGACATTCACTACCCGAAACCGCGTGTCGTGACCCTGACCCAGGCCACTGAAGTCGGCAGCGTCTACACCCCGGAAGAAGTCCGCGCCATCAGCGCCACCTGCAAAGAGCTGGGCCTGCACCTGCATATGGACGGCGCGCGTTTCTCCAACGCTTGCGCCTTCCTCGGCTGCTCGCCGGCCGACCTGACCTGGAAGGCCGGCGTCGACGTGCTGTGCTTCGGCGGCACCAAGAACGGTATGGCGGTGGGTGAAGCGATTCTGTTCTTCAACCACAAACTGGCCGAAGACTTCGACTACCGCTGCAAACAGGCCGGGCAACTGGCGTCGAAAATGCGTTTCCTCTCGGCACCGTGGGTCGGCATCCTCGAAAACGACGCCTGGCTCAAGTACGCCCGCCACGCCAACCACTGCGCGCAATTGCTGGCCGAACTGGTCAGCGACATCCCCGGCGTGGAACTGATGTTCCCGGTGCAGGCCAACGGCGTGTTCCTGCAACTCTCGGAACCGGCGATCGCCGCGCTGACCGCGAAGAACTGGCGCTTCTACACCTTCATCGGCAAGGGCGGCGCACGTTTCATGTGCTCGTGGGACACCGAAGAAGAACGCGTACGCGAACTGGCCCGCGACATCCGCGAAGTGATGTCGGCCTGATTCCTTGGCAAATGAACCCCGGATCAGGTGATCTCCGGTAATGAGGTGATCCCTTGTGGCGAGGGGATTTATCCCCGATCGGCTGCGCAGCAGTCGTAAATCCTGAGAACGCGGTCTTACTGGTAGATCGCGTTCACAGGTTTTGGGGCTGCTGCGCAACCCATCGGGGATAAATCCCCTCACCACAAGTCATCTCCGCCCATCCCTACCCCGCCAGCTGCTTGGTCTACATTGTCTGTCGAGCCCTCCGCTCACATAACAACAAGCAGGAGCATCGGCATGTCGCTACAAGGCAAAACCCTGTTCATCACCGGCGCCAGCCGCGGCATCGGGCGTGAGATTGCGCTGCGCGCCGCCAAGGACGGGGCCAATATCGTGATTGCGGCCAAAAGCGCCGAAGCCCATCCGAAACTGCCCGGCACCATCCACAGCGTCGCAGCAGAAGTCGAAGCCGCTGGCGGCAAGGCATTGGCGCTGCAACTGGATGTGCGTGATGAAGACGCGGTGCGCAGTGCACTGGCCCAGGCCAATGAACATTTCGGCGGCATTGATGCGCTGGTGAACAACGCCGGGGCGATCAAGCTCACCGGTGTGCAACACATCGAACTCAAGCGTTTCGACCTGATGCACCAGATCAACACCCGCGCGGTGTTGCTGTGCAGCCAGGCCGCCCTGCCCTATCTGAAAAAATCCGCCGGCCACATCCTCAACCTTTCGCCGCCGCTGAACCTGGCGAGCAAATGGTTCGCCCAGTACAGCCCGTACACCGTGACCAAATACGGCATGAGCATGCTTACCGTGGGCATGAGCGAAGAATTCGCCAGTTACGGCATCAGCGTCAATTCGCTGTGGCCGCAGACGATGATTGCCACGGCGGCAATCGAGTTTCAGTTGGGCAGTCGCGAGTCGTTCAAGCATGCGCGCACGCCAGCGATCATGGCGGATGCGGCGCATGTGATTCTGAGCAGCCACCAACGGCAGATCACTGGCCGGCTGTTGATTGATGAGGAGATTTTGCGGGAGAGCGGCGTGACCGAATTCGACCATTACCGATTTGATCCGGACAGCAACGCAACCCTGATGCCCGACCTGTTCATCGACTGAAAACACATTCCCTTGTGGGAGCGGGCTTGCTCGCGAAAGCGGTGTGTCATTCAACACATTTGCCGACTGATCCGACGCCTTCGCGAGCAAGCCCGCTCCCACATTGGGTTTGTGCAAAGCCTTAGAATTCGATTCGCACGTCGCCCTTCGGCACGCTGCAGCACGACAGGATGAACCCTTCCGCCTCGTCATCCTCGGTGATCCCGCCGTTGTGCTCCATCTCCACTTCGCCACCGAGCTTGAGCACCTTGCAGGTGCCGCAAATCCCCATGCCGCAGGCTTTCGGGATCATCAGGCCAAGCTTGGCCGCGGCTGCGTGGACGGTTTCGCCCGGGGCCACGCGAATGCTCTTGCCGGAGGCGGTGAACTCGACCTGATGCAGATCCGCTGCGTCGATTTCCGGTGCCTCGGCCGCCTGTTCGGCCTGTTCCACCGCGTCGGCACGAGCTTCCGGTGGTGTGGCGCCGAAGGACTCCTCGTGGTAGCGCGACATGTCGTAACCGGCGGCTTCCAGCAAGCGTTTGACCGCGGTCATGTATGGCGTCGGGCCGCAGCAGAACACTTCGCGTTCGAGGAAGTCCGGCACCATCAGTTCGAGCATCTTGTGATTGAGGTAGCCGCGATAACCGGCCCACGGCTCGCCCAGCCCGTGTTTTTCGCAGATCAGGTGCAGGCTGAAGTTGTCGATCCGCGACGCCATGTGCTCCAGCTCGCGGTGGTAAATGATGTCTTTCGGCGAGCGCGCGCTGTGGATAAAGGTCATGTCGACATTGGCGTTGGTGTCGTAGAACCAGCGTGCCATCGACATGCACGGGGTGATCCCGACGCCGCCGCTGAGATACAGCACTTTCGGGCTAGGGAAGTCGATGGCGTTGAACAGCCCCACCGGCCCGTGCACCGCCAGCTCCTGGCCTTCATGCAACGTGTCGTGCAGCCAGTTGGAGACCTTGCCGCCGGGCACGCGCTTGATGGTTACCGAGAAGCTGTACGGCACCGACGGCGAACTGGAGATGGTGTACGAGCGCATGATCGGCTGGCCATCGATTTCCAGCTCCAGAGTCACGAACTGTCCGGGTTTGAAGAAGAACAGGATCGGCTGGTCGGCCATGAAACAGAAGGTGCGCACGTCCCAGGTTTCCTGGATGACTTTGACGCAACGGACGATGTGTCGGCCATTGGCCCAGGTCTGGGTGGTGACCGGATTCAGGAAGCTGTTGGACATGCTGTTCTCCACGGCCGACTGTCGGCCTTCATGTGGCGATTCTGCGTATAGCGTGAACCGCCCGTTTACCTATCCGCGACATTCACATACTTATCGCGACCAGCCCCCAACCACCGGGGGTTGCGCGTCGGGAACAGATTGCGCCATGTCGCCCATGGATAAGGTTCCGCCCGGCGCCGGCCCCACACTCGCCTCACATCAAACAGATTCTTTACACCTTGCGTAGCAACCCTGATCAGCCACTTTCGCGGCCACGCAGATGGCCTTGAGGAATACATCGATGGACGTCACCGCAAAAATCAGCCTGGGCGATCCGCTGGAACCCGCACGCAAGGCCACCGCACAGATGCTGCAGGAGCGCGAGCGCACCTTTTCGCTGCCGCAGCCGTTCTACAGCGACGAGCGTCTGTTCGATATCGACATGCAGGAGATTTTTCAGAAAGAGTGGTTGATCGCTGGCATGACCTGCGAGATCCCGGCCAAGGGCAACTACATCACCCTGCAGATCGGCAAAAACCCGATCATCGTCATTCGTGGCGCCGACGGTGTGGTCCACGCGTTTCACAACGTCTGCCGCCACCGTGGCTCGCGCCTGTGCACCAGCGACAAGGGCAAGGTCGCCAAACTGGTCTGCCACTACCACCAGTGGACCTATGAGCTGGACGGCCGCCTGCTGTTCGCGGGCACCGAGATGGGCGCCGACTTCGACATGAAGCAGTACGGCCTCAAACCGGTGAACGTGAAGACCGCCGGCGGCTACATCTTCATCAGCCTGGCGGAGAATCCGCCGGCCATTGATGACTTCCTGTCGACGCTGAACCACTACATGGAACCGTACGACATGGAGAACACCAAGGTGGCGATCACCACCACCTTGATGGAAAAGGCCAACTGGAAACTGGTGCTGGAAAACAACCGCGAGTGCTACCACTGCAACGCCTCGCACCCGGAACTGCTGAAAACCCTGCTGGAATGGGACGACGTCACCGACCCGCGCGCCGATCAGGCATTCAAGGATCACGTCGCCGCCTCCGCCGCGGCGTGGGAAGCCGAGAAGATCCCTTACGCCCACGCCAGCTTCGGCCTGCGCAACCGCATCGTGCGCATGCCGCTGCTCAAGGGCACCGTGTCGATGACCCTGGACGGCAAACAGGGCTGCGCCAGACTGATGGGCCGGATCAAGAACCCCGACCTCGGCTCGATGCGCATCCTGCACCTGCCGCACTCGTGGAACCACTGCATGGGCGACCACATCATCGTCTTCACCGTGTGGCCGATCAGCGCCCAGGAAACCATGGTCACTACCAAGTGGCTGGTGCATAAAGATGCAGTGGAAGGCGTGGATTACGACGTCGAACGCATGCGCCAGGTGTGGGACGCGACCAACGATCAGGACCGGCGTCTGGCCGAAGAGAACCAGCGCGGGATCAACTCCACCGCTTATCAGCCTGGGCCGTACTCCAAGACCTATGAGTTTGGCGTGGTCAACTTCGTGGACTGGTACAGCGAGCGGATGCTCAACAACCTTGGGGCTGAGCCTGCGCCGTACCTCAAAGGCGTCCCTGTCCAGGGCTAAAAGCATCGCTGGCAAGCCAGCTCCCACAGGGTTCTCTGGTGTACACAAATGTTGTGAACACCTCAAACCTGTGGGAGCTGGCTTGCCAGCGATGGCGTCAGAACATTCACCTCATCACTTGGACGACCACCTCACACTGCCATCCTCCCCAATAAACTCCTCAAAAATATCCTCCCCCACCAGCCGGATTTTCGCGTAGCCATTCAACACCCGCAGCGGATACGCCGGGTCGTTGGCATCCTGCGTCTCCGACCACAACACCCGCGAATGCCCGTCCAGCTCGCTGGCGTTGCCATAGGGAATCGCCCCGTGCCCGGCGCAGCGCGCACGCAAACCGCCCTGTTGCGCATAGACGATGCCGTTGTGCAGATGCCCCCAGTACCAGTAATCCGGCTCGCGCCCCAGGGCATCGCACACCGGTTGATACAGCGCGGTCTTGTTGTGCCCGGAGATGTCGAAGCCCTGATGATGGCTGAGCACCATGATTTTTTTGCGTTTCGGCAGGCCCTTCATCCACACAATCTGCGGCTCGTTCAGCGTGCCGTCCATGTACAGGTTCATTGCATCCGAGGCGTACGCCGAGTCCAGGCCGACCACCAGCCAGTCATCATTGATCAAGGCGAAATAACTGGTGCCCTGCTGTCCCGGAAAGCGCTTGGCCAGCTCCTTGAAATAACCGTGGGCGCCGCTGTACATCTCATGGTTGGAATTGAGGGTGAAGGAACCGTGGCTGCCCATCGGCCAACCGGCCATGTCGACGTCTTCCTGCGAGTGGCTGCCGGCGTAATACACGTCACCCAGATGGATGGTGAAATCGGCCTGCGCCAGTTGCATCTGGTTGGCCACCGACACCGCCGGCGCGTGACTGTCAAAGGGGCCGGTACCCCAATCGCCGGCAATCGCCAGGGTCACGTCGCGCTCCATCTGCACCACCGCCGGGTCGGTGCCGAAGGTCGCGTGGTGACGCAGGTTTTCGATCCACTTCAGCAGCGCCTCGCTCCACAGCAGATCGAGCAGTTCCCACTTGCGACAACCCAGCAGGCTGCCGTCCTTCAGCACCCGGGTTTGCAACTGATCACTCGACTGCGGCAAAGGCGTAGCGTTGCCGATCCGCAGGATCGACAGACCATGGGACAACTCCCACGGCACCGCCGGTTCGTCGCCGGGCAACTCGCCGTTTTTCAGCACGTATTGCGCCTGATCGTGACCGCGCTGCAGCAACTTGATAATGGCCTCGAACTCCTGCGGTTCAAGTTCGCTGATGAGCTTCATCCAGGCCATTTCCATGCGCGTGAACAAGCCGTGAATGCGCACTTTGACCTTGTCGTATTCGTGTTTCAGATGACCGACCGCTGACATGGCGTAATCCTCTATCCGTAAGGGCTCACAGGGTTTTCATGAATTCGATCAGCGCACGCTTGTCGGCGTCCGACAGCGTGGTGCCATACAGGTGACCGCTGTTGTGGTTGCCCTCCAGTCGGGTGTCGTATTTGAAATCCGCCGAGGCTTTGGCCTGGGCACCGGTGGTGACGAAACCGACGTTGACCGGGTCGTAGACGTCGGAGCCGGTGATGAACACCACCGGACGTTTTTCCGGCGGTTGCAGCAGGTCCCACAGGGTCGGCACCGAACCGTTGTGCAGGTACGGCGCACGCAGCCAGATGCCGTCAGTCGGCGTGTTGCTGTAGCTCTGGGTCTTGCGATACGCGCCGAAGTCGAACGGCGGTTTCTTGAAGGTATGGAACGCGGTCACCAGACCGGTGGTGAACGAGTCCAGCCGATGTGGATCGGTGCCCAGTTGATCAATGTTGGTGGTGACCTGCCCGGTGTCGGCGCGCCCGAAGTCATGGCAACCGGCGCAATTGGCTTCCCAGATCGGTTTGCCTTGCGCGACCCTGGCCTGATCCAGCGCCCACGGCCACGCCGGCGGCTTGTGCCCGAGCAGCCAGTTGGTCACCCGGTTGAAGCTCGGCGGCAGCACCGATTCCGGCGTTGCGCCCACTGCCATCGCGGCGGCGTAGTTGCGTTCGTGGATCTTGTTGTTATTGCCGTCCCAGTGCAGGTACATGGTCTCCCGTGGTTTCTGGTTCCACACTTGCGGCAGGTCGACGGTGCCGATGGTCGAGTCATCCGGGAAGCCGAACACCACCATTTTCGTCGGGTTGAAGGTGTCGGTGCGACCGGGTCCTTGAGCGGGGCGCAGCTTCTGCCAGGCGTAGGCCTGTTTCTGCTTGAGCAAAGCGCTCTTGGCCATCGGGATGATCAGGTAGCGGTTGTACAGCTTCTCGAAAAAGCCCAGCTGGAATTTGCCGTTGATCGCCGCCATCACCGCGTCGGTGGTGAATTTCGGATCGCTGGCGCAATCGTAGGCAAACCACTGGAAGGCCTGCAGTTGCAGGGTGTTGGCCGGCGCGCTGGGCACGTTGACCGCAACGTCGCTGGCATTGGCCCGATAGGAGCCGGTGTGGCACAGCGCGCAGTTTGGCTCCACGGTCGGGTAGCCGATTTGTCGCTTGGCCATGCCGATCGGCAGGTCCTTGCCGTTCTCATAGAGAAAGCCGAAGACTTCCCAGCCGCCGGGTTTGGGCAGTTTTTCCGGGCACATCTGTGGCAGCACGGCGAACAGGTAATACGGGATCCGCGCTTCGATGCCCAGGCCGATGGCGGCGTATTTGTAATGATCTTCGTCGGAGGCGTATTCCTGCTCCGGCACCACCCGCAGCATCTGGTACCAGGTCTGGTAACCGATGAAGCCGAGCACTGCCACTACGATCAAGGTACCGACCTTGAACGCGTGGCTCTGCCATTGCCGCGCCCAGGCGGCGCGCCACTCGCGCCAGCCATCGCAGAGCAATGCCCATGGCCGGTGCTCGGGCGTGGTGCCGAGGTACAGCAGAATGCCAAGGATCAGAAAGAAGCTCAGATCGCCCATCAGCATCGGCACGAACACCGAACCCTGAATGCTCGTATTGATCAGGTAAATCCAGAACACCACGGCGATCAGCCGCGTCAGTACGCAGAGCCACGAATGCACCACGTAGCGCGGCGCGTTGAAGCCCGACGGCATGTAAAACACGCTGATGCCCACCAGCAGCATCCCGGCGTTTTCCAGCCACGGGTCGGAGAGTTGCGGCGGCAGACCTACCACCGATGTCAGCAACCCCGGCGCAAACAGCGCCGGGATCGCGAACACCATGTTCATTGCAATGCCGATCCAGATGAAGCGTTGAAACCAGCGGATACAGGTATCCATCTCATCCATTTCCTTCTGACCACCAACCAGCGATGTCCCCTGTGGTGAGGGGATTTATCCCCGATGGGTCGCGAAGCGGCCCCAAATCCTGCCAGCGCGGTCTGTCAGGATGACCGCGCACTCAGGTTTTACGACTGCTGTGCAGCCGATCGGGGATGAATCCCCTCGCCACAGAGAATCTCCTCAACACAGAAATCAGTAATCGATCTCAACCGAGGGCCGTTTTCTCCAAGTGCTCGAGGATGAGCGGATACACATCCACCACTGCGTTCTTGCCGAACATGCAGTCGATGTGGCCGTAGCCCGGCACCACGTGCCGGCTGTAGCGTTCCGGCCCGTGGACGTCGCAGACGCGCTGGTAGGTCTTGAGCGTGCTTTCCGGCAGGTAACACTGGTTGTCCGCGCCGCTGATAAAGCAGATCGGCATCGTCAGCCGCTCGAAGTGCGGCATGTACACGTCGTTGCCCTTGAAATCCACCAGATGCCCTTTGCGCACGATCAGCGCCAGGTGCTCGAAGGTCTCGATGTTCGACTCGCCGAACAGTTCGTGCAGGTTGTCGTGCAGGGTTTCGTTGAGGGTGTCGTGGCGATACAGCGAGGCGTACATGAAGGTGATGCGGTGGCACACCGGATTGGTGCAATAACCCTGCGCCTCGATCCGTGCGTAGCCGTTGAGGGCCTTGTCGTAGAGGCGGTTGAACCAGTTCTCCTTGCTGTCGGCGTAAGCCGTCATCGACTTGATGCCGATCGCATCGAGCATCCCCGGCAGGTGCAGACCGGCCTTCAATCCGGTAGCCGTGGCGACCACCGTGTCAGCGGCAATCTGCGAGCAGACCACCGAGCGCACACCTTGCAGCCCTGCCAGCAACGACATGAAGAACGTGGTCGCGCCGTAGCAATGCACCACGCATTGCACGTCTTTGGCCTGGGTCTCCTGCTGAATTTGCGCAATGGCAGCCTTGAAGTCGTACTGGGCGATCTGGTCGCCGTTCCATTCCTTCTTGCTCGCCGGCAGCAGGATGCTCACGCGAAAATCCAGTAGCCACACGTCATAGTCGTGCTTGCACAGGTACTCCAGCAGATTGGTCTGGATGGTGTCAGTGGAAAAGATATTCGATCCGACGCCCAAGCCATGCACCAGCATCACCGGGCCTTTGCTGCCGGCCTGATAACGGGTCAGGCGCAGCTCGACGCCATCCTCGGTGGGGAAGAAATGCACCGCCGGGGTCGGCGCATCCAGCGGCCGTTTCAGGCGTGGCGGCGCGTCGGGGTTGAAATATTTGTCACCGGCGAACACCCCGCCGTAGCTCTCCCAGAGAATCCCGGCGAAGAACTTGCCGAACCGCGCCAGCCCTTCGATGCGCTCGCGCTCGTTACGCGCGTTGAGCACTTTCATGGTAGTCATCTGCTTGGCGAAATCGGTCGGATGAATGTGCATCACCCCGGAGCCGATCACCTCGCCCGACTTGTCCGACCCGCGATATAGCGTCACGTACAGGGTGCTGGTGTCGTGCCAGATGTTCAGCACGCCGTTGTCTTCCGGCACGGTTTTGAAGGCGCTGAAGAAATAGTCGCTGCCGTCCTCGGCGGTCAGCTTCATATCGTATTTCATGTGGCGCGTGTCGACCTGCTGCTCGAATTGCTCGAACAGGTTGAACACGCCGTTGCTGGCGGTCAGCGGTTGTGGCGACAGCGCCGGGGCGTTGACCGTGCCGACGATGGTCGCGGCGTGTTCCGGCTCCTTGATCATCCGGTTCAAGTCGTTGGCGGTGATGGTCAGGGTGAAGTCGATCGGCGAGTTGTCCGCCTCGCCGCGCTTGGCCGCCGCTTCGTAGACTTTCAGATCGGTGCTCTGCGCGGCGGTGAAGGCCCGGGAGAAATAGCCCTTCATGGTTTCGGTGAACTGCACGCCGAGGGTCGGCGGCGCCACCTGCTTGCGCGGTGCCGACGGCAGCGTGTAGTCGATCTGCCAACCCCGGTCGGCGGCCAGCAGGCCCATGTTGCGCTCGCTCACGGCGGAGATGGTCAGCAGCGGATTGACCGCCAGCGACGTCGGGATCACCGCGCCGTCGGTCACGTACAGGCTAGGGTAGACATCAGTGCCGCTCGCGCCGCTGAACACTTGGCCCTTGTGATTGACCACGCCTTGCGCGGCATCTTCGCCCATCACGCAACCGCCCAGCGGATGCACCGAGACGATGCTGTGCCTGAGCAGTTGGGTCCAGATCGGATTCTCCACCCAGACCCCGCCCAGCGCCTTGGTGCTCTGGTACAGCCGTTCGTTGCCGAGCTTGAAGTTTTCCTGCTCGCCGACACCCGGCCAGTCGATGCGCAACTGATCCTTGTTGTCGAGAATCATCCGCCCCTGGCCGCTGTCGTGGCTCATGATCAGGTAGGTCTGCATGTTGTGCAGCGCGCCGTAATACGGGCCGCGCAGGAAGCTTTCGGCCTCGCGCTCCTTGTAGCCAAGCTTGCCGCTGAAACTGTCGTCGGTGGCCTTGCCGATCATCTCGGCGAACCCGGCCATCGCCGGCACCATGGGCCGACCGAGCGCGCCGGGGATCGAGCCTTCCTCGATGACCATGCGGCTGCGCCAGTCACCTTCGGTGCGCATGTCGATGATCGAAGTGATACACGGGCCAACCGGCTGCAGTTCCTTCGCCGAATGCGCGCCGAAACCGATGCCATTGATGGTCTGCTCGCAGTTGTGGCCGAAGCCGAGGATGTCGCCGTTGCCGCTCATGTTCTCGCCGAGCTGGCCGGACATCACCAGGCCCTTGTCCCGTGAGCGCAACAGGATCTCGGTAGAACCGAGAGTGCCAGCGGAGACCACGACGATATCGGCTTTCACAAACAGCGTCGGCGCGTCGAATTTCTCGCGCCCGCTGTCGAGGTACTGGAAGTGCACGATCCAGCCATCGCCATCACGTTCCAGATGCCGCACCTCGGCCTGACAGAAAATCTCCGCGCCGTGGTTCCAGGCGTCCGGCAGATAGTTCATCAGCGTGGTGTTCTTCGCCTTGTTGTTACAGCCCGAGACGCAGTCGCCGCACTGGTTGCACGGCAGTTGCTCGACGCCGACGTGGTTGAGGTTGTTCGGCAGTTTGTCGAAGGTCACGTTGATCGGCGGCTTGTAGAAGTGCGCGCCTTGTTTGAGGAAGTCCGCAGACTTTTTGTTGGCGTCGAGCTTGGGCAGGTTCGGCGCGGTGCTCGGGTACGGATTGGGTTTGAGCATTTCCCGGGCGCGGGCGTAACCGTCCTTGAGCAGGGTGTCGCGGTGTTCGCGCACCGCCTGCGGCCAGCGCGGGTCCTCGAACACACCGGGCTCGGGTTCAAGCGCGACGTTGGCATTGATCAACGATGTGCCGCCGAGGCCGCAACCGACCACCACGTTCTGCTGCGCATTGACATGCAGGTCGAACAGCCCGGTGCGCGAACCGATGTGGCCGTCGGGGTCGTGCACTTGCAGCTCTTCGGTGGCGGCAATCATGGTGTTGGGGTATTCGCCGGGCTGGATTTCCCGCCCGCGTTCCAGCAGGCACACCTGCTTGCCGGCCCGGGACAGGCGCGATGCAGCAATGCCGCCGCCATAGCCGGAGCCGATGACAATGACGTCGTAGTGTTCTTTGATCTCGCTGATGGGCGTTGCGATGCGTGTCATGAGACTGATCCTTTCTCAGGCTGATGGGACAACTCTGCGGTTGCCTGCAATCAATGGGCGAACGAGCACCTGGCCTCCGGGGCGAACCCGGCGACAGCACAGCGGTGGAAGCAGGACGGACGCTACAGACGAGCGTGTTGATTGGCCGCACGACGTAACGTGCGCTTGCGTGGCGAGGGGTTCGGGCGATGTGGGCGGCTATCCATCATGCGTTCTCCCAGAACCAGATGTGGATAAGTGACGGCTGTCCTTGTGCCATTGCAGTGAAGACAGGCGAGGAATCGAAGTCAAGGCAGCCGCTTAGAACTGTATGAAATGTGATCAATTGCGCTTTCGACTATGGCTGGCGGGGCTTGCAGGGTTTGACGAACAAGTTATCCACACAGCCACCCACAGCAATTGGGGGTAACTGTTCCTGAGCAGAAAAATAACTGACTGATTTGTGAAGAAAAATCGTGACTTATCCAGAAGCACGCTTTGCAGGACGGATTGAGTGTTTTTTGATCAAATCTCTGCAAGCCACGTCTCATATGGCCTGTAGAGGATGGCGAACACGTTATCCACAGAAGCGCCAACAGACTTCGGGGGTAACTTTGCGGCGGCTGTGGAAAAGCGGCGCAAGCGCTGTGAAATCAGGGTTTGCGCAAGAATTATCAGCTTGAAAAGCCCAACTGATCACTTATTGACCAATTATCTACAGACCACGTTTTATATGGCTTGCAGCGGACAGCGAACATCTTGTCCACAGAAACGCCAACAGAGATTGGGGGCAACTTGCGCCGTTATTCAGAGGAAAAAGCCAGAGAAAACCGCGACTTAGGCTGGTTGTTTTTTGAGCTGAGGCCTGGAAGGCTTGATTGGCGTGGGGTGTAGGGATGGGCGAACACGTTATCCACAGATCCGCCAACAGGGATTGTGGGTAAACATATTCAGTCAGGTTCACATGGATTCCAATGTGGGAGCGGGCTTGCTCGCGAAAGCGGTGGGTCATTCAGCTTTGATGCAGCTGAAACGACGCTTTCGCGAGCAAGCCCGCTCCCACAAGGGTTATTCCGTGCCTGGAAGATTGTGGCTAGCGCACGACGCCTTCTTCGATCAGCAGCTTGAGGATCGCTTCCGCCCCGGCCTGCGCCGTAACGCCTTTGAGCACTTGCCCCCCGCCGCCACTGGCCTTGGCCGTGGCGGCTTTCATCCGGTCCGCACCGCTCTTGGCCTTGATCACCTTCAAGCGTTTCGGCCGAGGCTTGGCCTGTTGCAAGGTCGCGACGGCCAGCAATTCATCGTCGACGACTTCAACGTCGTCGGCGTTCAGCACCCCGCGCTGCGCCGGGCCATACGCACTCTGTCGCGGCTTGGGCGCGGCATTATCGACAGTCGCCAGAAACGGCAGGCGCACCTTCAAGCGCCGCCGCTGCCCACGGGGCAAGGCTTGCAGCACCAGCGCCGAGCCGTCATTGATCGACTCGACCTGTGCCAGCCCCACCACCAGCGGCCAGCCCAGCCCTTCGGCGAGCAGGAACGGCAGCATGCCGGAGCCTTCACCGGTTTCCGCCTGAGTGCCGGTCAGCACTACCTGGGCGCCGGCCTCGCGCAGATACGCGGTCAGCGCCGGCAAGGCGTCGGCGCCAGCGGGTTGTTCCAGCACATGCAGCTGTTCCAGGCCCATGCCCAGATAGGCGCGCAGCGCCGGTTCGGCAACATCCCCGGCATGCAGCACTTGCAGGTTATCCCCAGCCAGTTGCAGGCCCAGTTCCACGGCGCGCGCGTCGTGATCGGCGCGGCGTGGCCGGCCCGAAGTCGGGTGCGCACCGATGGAAACCAGACTGATGATCTTTGTGCTCATAACCCGTTCCTTAAGCCGCATCGCGCTTGGCTTCGCTGCGGTAAGCCGCTACCGCCGCGATCAACGCCTGAAGAATTTCCGCGCTTTCGCCAATCACCGACAGGTCGGCGCGTTTGATCATGTCGCAACCGGGATCGAGGTTGATCGCCACCACCTTGTCGCAGGCGCCAATGCCCTGCAGGTGCTGGATCGCCCCGGAGATACCCACAGCTACGTAAACCCGCGCGGTGACCCAGGTGCCGGACGCGCCGACCTGCCGATCACGCGCCATGAAGCCGTCGTCCACCGCGACCCGCGAGGCGCCCTCGGTAGCGCCGAGCGCCGCAGCGGTCTGGTGGAACAGCGCCCAGTCCTTGACCCCGTTGCCGCCGGAGAAAATGAACTCGGCTTCGGCCATCGGAATCGCCGCCGGGTCCACCGCTACCGCACCCAGATCCTCGATCCGCGACAGGCTGCGCGCAATCGTTGTGGATAACTCCACTGGCAGCGCTTCGTGCCGGGTTTCGCTGACCGGTTCTGCGCATTCGGCCGCAGCCAGAATCAAGCGTGCCACCGGCCGCGCCAAGTCTTGCAGGCCGGCACCCGCGCGACCAATGCACGCCTGATCCTTGACCTGCCACACCCGCGTCGCCGGGCGTTCGCCCAGTGCTGCGGCAAAGCGTCGACCGAGTTCACCGCCACCGCTGCGGCTGTCCGGCAGCAGCCAGTGGCGCGGATTGAACTGGTTATCCACAGCCCGCAAGCCCTGCACCCGTTGTTCCGGTGCATAACCGCTGAACTCGTCGCCCTCCAGCACCAGCAAGCGATCGACGCCCGCCGTGGCGAAGGCGTTTTCTTTGTGTTCGCCAAACACCACCGCCAGCACCGCGCCGTCCTTGCCGGCCAGTTGATGAGCCAGGCCGAGCAAGTCGCGGTCGTGGCTGCTCAAGCGACCGCCGACCATGTCCGGCACCACACCGATGTAGAACGCCGGGGCTGGCACCTGATGCAGCGGCAATTGCACTTCAACCGTGGCCGAGCGTTTGACCGCCCCGCCCTGTTGCGCGCCACTGCGGTCAATACGCTTGATGCCATTGGGGCCGATGAAACCGATGCCGTGCAGGTTCTTGCGGATGACCCCATTGGGGCCCATCCAGCTGTGTTGCGCCGGTTGCATCGCCGCGTGCAGCGGGTGCAAACGGTTACGCGCAATCCATTCGGCGCGCGGGTCGCGGCGGATAATGTCGCTCATCAGTGGGCCTCCGCAGGTTCACGTTTGGCCGGGGTGGCTGGCTTGCTCGGCGCGGCATCTTCGAGCAGCGCGTCGGCCACCAGCTCGGCGATGTCCTTGATCAGCGGACGCGGTTCGACCACGCCTTCGAGCATCGCCGTGCATTGTGGACAACCCACCGCCACCAGCTCGGCGCCGGTCTCGCGGATGTCATCCATGCGCATGTCGGGAATCCGCTGCTTGCCCGGAATGTCGGTGATCGGCGCGCCGCCACCGCCGCCGCAGCAGCGCGAACGGAAGCCGGAGCGTTGCATCTCTTTGACTTCGATGCCGAGGGCGCGCAGCACTTCGCGCGGCGCCTCGTATTCGCCGTTGTAACGGCCGAGGTAGCACGGGTCGTGATAGGTCACGCTGTTGCCTTTGTGCTGACCGAGATTCAGCGCGCCGGCCTGGATGATTTCCGCCATGTAGCTGCTGTGGTGCTGAACGAGGTAGTTGCCGTCGAAGGCGCCGTACTCGTTTTTCAGCACATGAAAACTGTGCGGATCGCAGGTGACGATGCGGTTGAAGCTGTATTTGGCCAGGGTCTGGATATTGCGTTTGGCGAGCAACTGGAAGGTCGCTTCGTCACCGAGACGCCGGGCTACGTCACCGCTGTCGCGCTCTTCGAGACCGAGCACGGCGAAGTCGATGTTCGCGGCCTTCAGTACTTTGACGAACGCGCGCAAGGTGCGCTGATTGCGCATGTCGAAGGCGCCATCGCCGACCCAGAACAGCACGTCGGTGGATTTCTTTTCGCTGAGCAGATTGAGGTTCAGATCCGCCGCCCAATTCATCCGCCCGCCCGGCGCGAAACCGCCGGGGTTATCGGTGGCGATCAGATTCTCGAGGACTTCGGCGCCCTTGTTCGGGGTCGCACCTTTTTCCAGCGTCAGGTGGCGGCGCATGTCGACAATGGCGTCGACGTGCTCGATCATCATCGGGCACTCCTCGACGCAAGCGCGGCAGGTGGTGCACGACCACAGGGTTTCGGCATCGACCAGACCGTTGACGATCGGTTGATGCGGGTTGCCGCTGTGTTCGCCCACAGGCTTGCCCGGATAAGGACTGCCAGCGAACTTCGCGTCGGTGCCGCCAGCGAGGCCGACGACCATGTCCTGAATCAGCTTCTTCGGGTTCAGCGGCTGGCCGGCAGCGAAGGCCGGGCACGCCGCTTCGCACTTGCCGCACTGCACGCAGGCGTCAAAACCGAGCAACTGGTTCCATGTGAAATCCTTGGGTTTTTCCACACCGAGCGGCGCGCTTGGATCATTCAGGTCCAGCGGTTTCAAACCGGTGGAACGACCGCCGCCAAAGCGTTCGGCGCGGCGGTGCCAGGCCAGGTGCAGGGCGCCGGCGAAGGCGTGCTTCATCGGCCCGCCCCAGGTCATGCCGAAGAACAATTCCGACACGCCCCACAAAACCCCGAGCCCGAGAATCGCCGCGAGCAGCCAGCCGCCGAAGTTCTCCGGGAGGATGCCGGCCACCGGCAGGGTCACCAGGAAGAACGACGCGGAGAACGCCAGCAGGCTTTTCGGCAGGCGCATCCACGGGCCTTTCGACAGGCGTGCCGGCGGGTTGAGCCGGCGCCGATAAACAAAGATCGCACCGACGAACATCACCGCCGTCATCAACAGCAGCGCGTAGCCGAGGATGCGATTATGCAGGCCGAAACCGTGCACCAGAATCGCCAGCACGATCGACGCCACCGCACCACCGGCCGTGGCGACGTGGGTGTTGGCGATGTATTTGTCCCGCGCCACCACGTGGTGCAAGTCGACCATATAACGCTTGGGCATGGCGAACAGGCCGCCGATCAGGTCGACCTTCGAGGCCCGGCCCCGACGCCACATCGCTACCCGCCGCAACGCGCCGAGAACCGCGAGGCCCAGGGCGGCGAACAACAGGATTGGAAGAAGGGTGTTCAACATGGTGAAGCTCCCAAAGACCTCAGGGTCATTTGCGCGCTGCTGAGAACAACGCACCTTCCTGTGGCGAGGGAGCTTGCTCCCGCTGGAGTGCGAAGCGCTCCCAATCCGGCCGATGGTGTATATCTGATACACCTCGACTACAGGTTTTGGGGCTGCTTCGCAGCCCAGCGGGAGCAAGCTCCCTCGCCACAGGTGATGGCGGTGAAACCGTTAGAAATCCTTGCACAACCGCAACGCGTCATAGATCGCAGCGTGGGTATTACGCTGCGCCACGCAGTCGCCGATGCGGAACAGCAAGTAGCCGTCGCCGGTGCTGCTCAGCGAAGGTTGTGGCTGGATCGCGAACAACGCTTCCACGTCGATCTGGCCCTTGTTGCGCGAACCCTCTTTGAGCGCGTAGTAGATTTCCTCGTCCGGACGCACGCCGTTTTCCACCACCACCTGATCGACCACCCGCTCCTCTTTGGCGCCGGTGTATTCGTTCTCCAGCACCGCCACCAGCTTGTCGCCTTCGCGGTAGACCTTTTCCAGCATCATGTCGCCGGTCATGATCACTTCTTTCGGGTACATGCTGCGGTAGTAGGTCGGGAACGACGTACCGCCGATGGCCACGCCCGGCTTGATGTCGTCGGTGACGATCTCGACCTGGCTGCCCTTGTCGGCGAGGAAGTCGGCGACCGACATCCCGGTGAACTCGCAAATGGTGTCGTAGACCAGCACGTTCTTGCCCGGCGCCACCTTGCCGTCGAGCACATCCCAACTGCTGACCACCAACCCTTCGGCGGCGCCCCAGTGTTCGTTCTGCTCCAGGTACGGATGCCCACCGACGGCCAGCACTACCACGTCCGGACGCAAGTCCATGATGGTGTCGGCATCTGCAGCAGTGCCCAGACGCAGGTCGACTTTCAGCCGCGCCAGCTCCAGCTGGAACCAGCGAGTGATGCCGGCGATCTGGTCACGCTGCGGCGCTTTCGACGCGGTAGTGATCTGCCCGCCGATGAATTCTTTCTTCTCGAACAGAGTCACATCGTGGCCCCGCTCGGCGGCAACGCGCGCCGCTTCCATCCCGGCCGGGCCGGCACCGACCACCACCACTTTGCGTTTCGGCCCGGTGGATTTCTCGATGATGTGCGGCACGCCCATGTATTCACGGGAGGTCGCGGCGTTCTGGATGCACAGCACGTCCAGGCCTTGATACTGACGGTCGATGCAATAGTTGGCGCCGACGCACTGTTTGATCTGGTCGATCTGGCCCATCTTGATCTTGGCGATCAGGTGCGGGTCGGCGATATGCGCGCGGGTCATGCCGACCATGTCGACGTAACCACCCTCGAGGATGCGCGTGGCCTGGTTCGGGTCCTTGATGTTCTGCGCGTGCAGCACCGGAACCTTGACCACTTCCTTGATTCCGGCCGCCAGGTGCAGGAACGGCTCCGGCGGATAGCTCATGTTCGGAATCACGTTGGCCAGGGTGTTGTGGGTGTCGCAACCCGAGCCGACAACGCCGATGAAATCGAGCATGCCGGTGTCGTCGTAATACTTGGCGATCTGCTTCATGTCCTCGTGGGACAAGCCATCCGGGTGGAATTCATCACCGCAGATACGCATGCCCACGCAGAAGTCGTCACCGACCTCGGCACGCACAGCCTTCAGCACTTCGAGACCGAACTTCATCCGGCCTTCAAAGGTCCCGCCCCATTCGTCGGTACGCTTGTTGACGCGCGGGCTCCAGAACTGGTCGATCATGTGCTGGTGCACGGCGGACAGCTCGACACCGTCCAGGCCACCGGCCTTGGCGCGGCGCGCGGCTTGCGCGTAGTTGCCGATCACCCGCCAGATTTCTTCCGGTTCGATGGTCTTGCAGGTGGCGCGGTGCACCGGTTCACGGATGCCCGACGGCGACATCAGGGTCGGCCAGTGGAAACCGTCCCAGCGTGAGCGGCGGCCCATGTGGGTAATCTGGATCATGATCTTGGCGCCGTGCTTGTGCATGGCGTCGGCCAGATTCTGGAAGTGCGGAATGATCCGGTCGGTGGACAGGTTCACCGAACTCCACCATTGCTGCGGGCTGTCGATGGCGACCACGGACGAGCCGCCACAGATCGCCAGGCCGATGCCGCCCTTGGCTTTCTCTTCGTAGTATTTGACGTAGCGCTCGGTGGTCATGCCGCCGTCAGTCGCGTAGACCTCGGCGTGCGCAGTGCTGAGCACGCGGTTGCGGATGGTCAGTTTGCCGATCTGGATCGGCTGGAACATTGCTTCGAAAGCCATGGCGGGTTCCTCGACTTACAACGGCTTGACGGTGAACAGGCCGTCGTCGTGGCCTTCTTCGGAGCCACCGTAGACTTGCTCGGCAACCGTACGAATCTTGCTGCCGCGAGCGGCGAGGATCTGGTCCATGGCCCCGGCAAACCAGCCGGTGAACATGTAGTCGACCTTGCGCCCGACCTTGCCGTACACATAGACGAACGCCGAGTGTTCGAGCTTGACGCTGGCGGTGCCTTGGTCGAGGTCGATGTCCTGGATCTTGAACAGGCCCCAGCCACGTTGCGACAAGCGCTTCATGTAGTGTTCGAACACCGCGACGCCTTCCAGGCCGTGGCACTCCGCTTCTTTTTCACACCAGTGCCAGGCGGACTTGTAGCCGGCCTTGTAGAGGATTTCGGCATAGGCTTCGGCGCCCAGCACTTCCTCGATGCCCATGTGGTTGTTGACGAAAAAGTGCCGTGGCACGTAGAGCATCGGCAGGGCGTCAGAGGTCCAGACACCGGTCTCGCTGTCGACTTCGATTGGCAATTGCGGGGCGATCTTGGCCATGGAAACTTAACTCCAGAAAAATTCGTGGTCGGTGCAGAGCAAAGCTTTTGCTTTGCTCTTATAAAAAAGCCGTATGAATGACTTTGGAGCCGTAGCGAGCACGTCGAGAGCAAGGAAGGACCGGAGCGACAAGCGAGACAGTACGGGACGTACGGCGAGTTTGGCGCGAGGACCTGACGCAGCTATCGGCGAGCGGAGTAGGCTCCAGAGTTATTCATTCGCCCCAGACGTCCTTTAAGACATTGACCCAGTTTTCGCCCATGATCTTGCGTACCACACGCTCGGAGTGGCCGCGCTTGAGCAGGGTTTCGGTCAGGTTCGGGAACTCGCCGACGGTGCGGATGCCCAGCGGGTTGATGATCTTGCCGAAGCTGGTCAGTCGACGGGCGTAGCCCTTGTCGTGGGTCAGGTATTCGAAGAAGTCCTGGCCGAGACCCTGGGTGAAGTCGGTGCCGATGCCGATGGCATCTTCGCCGACGATGTTCATGGTGTATTCGATGGCTTCGGCGTAATCGTCGATGGTCGAATCGATGCCCTTGGCGAGGAACGGCGCGAACATGGTCACGCCGACAAAACCGCCGTGGTCGGCAATGAACTTCAGCTCAGCATCGGACTTGTTGCGCGGGTGCTCTTTCAGACCCGACGGCAGGCAGTGGGAATAGCAGACCGGTTTTTTCGATTCGAGGATGACTTCCTCGGATGTCTTGGAACCGACGTGGGACAGGTCGCACATGACGCCGACGCGGTTCATCTCGGCAACGATTTCGCGGCCAAAACCCGACAGGCCACCGTCACGCTCGTAGCAACCGGTGCCGACCAGGTTCTGGGTGTTGTAGCACATCTGCACGATACCGACGCCGAGCTGCTTGAACACCTCGACATAGCCGATCTGGTCTTCAAACGCGTGGGCATTCTGGAAGCCGAAGAGGATGCCGGTCTTGCCCTGCTCCTTGGCGCGACGGATGTCGGCGGTGGTGCGCACCGGCATCACCAGGTCGCTGTTTTCGCGGATCAGCTTCTGGCTGGCGGCAATATTGTTCACGGTCGCCTGAAAGCCTTCCCACACCGACACAGTGCAGTTGGCCGCCGTCAGACCGCCCTTGCGCATGTCTTCGAACAGCTCGCGGTTCCATTTGGCAATGATCAGACCGTCGATAACGATGCTGTCGGCGTGTAATTCGGCTGGGCTCATCAGGCGTCCCCTTATTGGCGATTCATGCGCCGAATCGTCTGCCGGCGCTTTGGGGCCAGCATATGCCTCGGTGCCGGGGCGACCGGGTGCAAAAACGACAGGGGAATTGCCGAAAGCGTCAATCCGCGACAAAGGGTCGCCAGGCGCTCCGATCAGCCACCTGTTCAAGCCCGCCCGCTTGAGCCAGAATCTGGCGCATCTTGGATACACCACTGGATTAGAGCGGCGACAACCATGAAATCGATCTTCCTGGCCCTGGCACTGATTGCGACCGGCGTACACGCCGCCGAAGACACCGACAACAACCCGTGCGACGCGGTGGAAAACGACGTCCAGACCCTGGAATGCTCGACCTACAGCCGCACCACCGCCGAAGACCTGCTCAAGGACAACTACGCCAGCCTCAACGAACGCATGCAGGCCACCTACGGCAAAAACGCCGCGCAACTGGCCGACATCACCGCCAAACTCAAAACCGCCCAGCAACAGTGGCTGAAAACCCGTGATGCCGATTGCGCCGTGGAAGCCTTCCCCGCCACCGAAGGCAGCAAGGCGTTCAAGATTGCGCAGAATGACTGTGTGGCACGGATGAGTGACGAACGGTCGGAGTTTTTGGAGTCGATTGGGCAGGAGTGATCCTGAATGTTCCGCTGAAAGCTGGAACTGCCTCCAGCTTTCATGCGCACTATCCCCTCTTCCTACAAAGCACTCCGACCTCGCCTACACAAATTTCTTGAATGCCCGAAGCTGCGGGTGTTTCACGCAATATGCTGTCAACGATTGTTGATTGGCCACCGGGAAAATATAAGCAAAGATTCGCGAATCTTATAAAAGACTTATATTCTTCCATGAACAGCATCCACTGGACGCGAAAGGCCGTTAAGCAACTCTTGAGATTGCACACCGTTCATCAGGAACAGGTTAGAGATGCCGTCACGGCGCTTGCCGACATGCCCGATGTTGGCAATGTCAAAGCACTGATTGGCCATGACTATGCCTACCGCCTGCGCGTTGGCAATTATCGAGTCATGTTCGACTGGGAAGGCGCAATCAAAGTGGTCAGTATTCAAGAGGTCAAAAAACGCGATGAACGCACCTACTGACATCCAAATCATCAACGATGCCGAAGGCAACCCGGCCTTCGTAGTCATTCCCTACGCTCAATACGTCGCGCAGAAAATGCAGCCTGATCTGATCCCCCATGAGGTGGTCAGTCGCATGGTCGACGGGGCGACACCGATCCGTGCCTGGCGCGAACACCTGAAGCTGACTCAGGAAGAAGTGGCGAAACGTCTGGGAATTTCCCAGCCGGCGTTCGCTCAACAGGAAACGGTAGCGAAGCCACGCAAGGCAACCCGCGAGAAGATTGCCGCAGCGTTCGGCATCACCGCCAATCAACTTGAGTTGTAGGCTGCCCTCTTCATTCAAAGGAATTCCCATGAACATCTGCGGCATCGAAATCAAAGGCAGCGAAGCGATCATCGCCGTGGCCTCCCTTGACGGGGCAACGCTGAGCCATGTGGCGCTCAGCACCAAGAAAATTGCTCTGGACGATGACGACGAGGCGGCCAACGTCAAACGCTTCGCGGCGCAGGTTGCTTCGTTTGTGCGCGAGCATTCGATTGACCGGATTGCGATCAAGAAGCGCAGCAAGAAGGGCGAGTTTGCCGGTGGGCCGACCACGTTCAAGATCGAGGGTGTGTTTCAGTTGCTGGATGGGTGTGAGGTGACGTTGCTGTCGCCGCAGACCATCAATGCGCAGGCCAAGAAACACAACTTTGAGCTGCCGGGGACGCTGAACAAGTATCAGCATGAGGCTTACAAGGCGGCGTGTTCGGCGTTGGTGAAGAAGTAAGATCAAAAGATTGCAGCCTTCGGCAGCTCCTACAGGGAAATGCATTCCAATGTAGGAGCTGCCGAAGGCTGCGATCTTTTGATTTTAGGCCTGAGCGGTACGCCGGTCTTCGCGGGGGCAGCGTGCGAACTTCGCCCGGTAGCTGCGGGTAAAATACGACGGTGATTCAAAGCCGCAGGCGATGCTGACTTCGAGCACGCTCATATCAGTCTGGCGCAACAGCTGCCGGGCCTTTTCCAATCGCAGGCGCAGATAAAAATTGCTCGGCGTGTCATTCAGGTGCAAACGAAACAAGCGCTCCAGCTGTCGCCGCGTCACCTTGATCGATTCCGCCAGTTGCAGCGTGGTCAGCGGTGGTTCGCTGTGTTGTTCCATCTCGCCAATCACCTGCACCAGCTTCTTGTTGCTGATGCCGTAACGCGTGGCGACTTCCATGCGCTGGTGGTCCTTGCGCGGACGAATCCGTCCCAGCACAAACTGCTCGCTGACCTGAATCGCCAGTTGTGGGCCATGGGCCTGGGCGATCAGGTCGAGCATCAAATCGATGGACGCCGTGCCGCCCGCCGAGGTGATACGCCGCCGGTCGATCTCGAACAGTTCCTGGGTCACGCTCAGCTGTGGATAAGATTCCTTGAACGCGTCGATGGCTTCCCAGTGCAGGGTCAGGCGATGGCCGTCGAGCAGGCCGGCCTCAGCGAGAACGAAGCTGCCGGTGTCGATGGCGCCGAGGGTCACGCCTTCGTTATCCAACCGGCGCAGCCAGTGTTCCAGCGTTGGCGTGGCGAACTTCAGCGGTTCGAATCCGGCCACCACCAGCAGCGTCGCGCCTTTCTTCAGCGGCTCCAGTGCCGCATCAGCGTTGACCGACATGCCATTGCTCGCCAGCACCGCCCCGCCATCCGCGCTGAGCACGTGCCAGCGGTACAGCTCGCCGCGAAAGCGGTTGGCTACCCGCAGCGGTTCGATCGCGGAGATAAAACCGATGGCGGAAAACCCCGGCATCAGCAGAAAGTAGAAATCCTGGGACATGTGCGCACTCGGTGGCGGGTAGCGTGGATCGTTGATACGCCGTTTGGCGTCGGCGTTCAAGCGCCCAGGTCGCTACAGTGCAAGAGCCAGTCGCCGCAGTGCGCTTTCACGGGCCTGTTGCTGCGTAACTTTGCATCACCGGCACGCCAGATGCCGGAACTCACAATAACGACCTGCCGAGGAACCCGACATGAAACGACTGATCAGCAGCTGTGTTCTTGCACTCAGCGGTACCGCTTTCTTGAGCGCCAGCGTCATGGCGGCCGAACCCGCGTCGTGCCAGAACGTGCGCATGGGTGTGGTGAACTGGACCGACGTGATCGCCACCAGTGCCATGACCCAGGTGCTGCTCGACGGCCTCGGCTATAGCACCAAACAAACCAGCGCCTCCCAGCAGATCATCTTCGCCGGGATTCGCGATCAGCGGCTGGACCTGTTCCTCGGCTACTGGAACCCGCTGATGACTCAAACGATTACCCCGTTCGTCGACGCCAATCAGGTCAAGGTCCTGCCGGCGCCGAGCCTGAAGGACGCCCGCGCCACCCTCGCCGTGCCGACCTATCTGGCGGACAAGGGCCTGAAAACCTTCGCCGACATCGCCAGGTTCGAGAAGGAACTGGGCGGCAAGATCTACGGCATCGAGCCGGGTTCGGGCGCCAACACGCAGATCAAGGCGATGATCGCCAAAAACCAGTTCGGCCTCGGCAAATTCCAACTGGTCGAGTCCAGCGAAGCCGGGATGCTCGCCGCCGTCGACCGCGCCGTACGCCGCAAAGAGGCCGTGGTGTTCTTCGGCTGGGCGCCGCACCCGATGAACGTCAACGTGAAAATGACTTACCTCACCGGCAGCGAAGACGCCCTCGGTCCGAACGAAGGCATGGCCACGGTGTGGACCGTCACCGCGCCGAAGTACGCCGAACAGTGCCCGAACGTCGGCCGCCTGCTGAGCAACCTGACGTTCACCGCCGAAGACGAGAGCCGCATGATGCAACCGCTGCTCGACCACAAGGATGCCTTCGAGGCGGCCAAACAGTGGCTTAAGGATCACCCCGAAGACAAGCAGCGCTGGCTTGACGGTGTGACCACTTTCGACGGCAAACCGGCCGCTGAAAACCTGCAACTGACCAGCAAATAAATCACCCCGAATCAACGCCCGCAGCCCCGAAAAAGGGCTGCGGACTGACCCATCACGCCTGAAGGAAACCGCACCATGAACCACGACGTCATCATCACCTGCGCACTCACCGGTGCTGGCGACACGACCGCCAAAAGCCCGCATGTGCCGGTCACCCCGAAACAGATCGCAGCGGCTACGGTGGAAGCGGCCAAGGCCGGTGCGACGGTTGTTCACTGCCATGTGCGCGACCCGCAGACTGGAAAATTCAGCCGCGATGTAGCGCTGTACCGCGAAGTGATGGAGCGCATCCGCGAGGCCGACGTCGACATCATCGTCAATCTCACCGCCGGCATGGGCGGCGACCTGGAAATCGGCGCCGGTGAGCACCCGATGGAGTTCGGCCCGAACACCGATCTGGTTGGCCCGCTGACCCGGCTGGCCCATGTCGAAGAGCTGCTGCCGGAAATCTGCACCCTCGATTGCGGCACGCTGAACTTCGGCGATGGCGACACCATTTACGTCTCGACCCCGGCGCAACTGCGCGCCGGTGCCAAGCGCATCACCGAGCTGGGGGTGAAGGCCGAGCTGGAGATTTTCGACACCGGCCACCTATGGTTCGCCAAGCAGCTGATCAAGGAAGGTTTGCTCGATAACCCGCTGTTCCAACTGTGCCTGGGCATCCCGTGGGGCGCACCGGCCGACACCACCACCATGAAAGCCATGGTCGACAACCTGCCGACCGACGCGGTGTGGGCCGGGTTCGGCATCGGCCGCATGCAGATGCCGATGGCCGCGCAAGCGGTGCTGCTCGGCGGCAACGTGCGGGTCGGCCTGGAAGACAACCTGTGGCTGGACAAAGGCGTGCTGGCAACCAATGGCCAATTGGTCGAACGCGCCAGCGAAATCCTCAGCCGCCTCGGCGCCCGGGTGCTGACCCCGGCTGAAGGCCGCAAGAAGATGGGCCTGACCCAGCGCGGCTGACCCAACCACCCATTTCCCTCTGTGAAATGAATTTTGTGGTGAAAGGATTTATCCCCGATGGGTGGCGAAGCCGCCCCAAAACCTGACAATCCGGGCATCAGATAGACCGAGAGTGCTGGTTTTACGACTGCTTCGCAGCCGATCGGGGATAAATCCCCTCGCCACAAGACAGAGTTTCCACAGGGACCACCGAACTCTCTCAGGAAATCGTCATGAGCTTTATCACCAACATCAAAACCTTCGCCGCCCTCGGCAGCGGTGTCATCGGCAGCGGCTGGGTCGCGCGTGCCCTCGCCCATGGCCTCGATGTAGTGGCCTGGGATCCGGCGCCTGGCGCTGAAGCGGCGCTGCGCAAACGCGTGGCGAATGCCTGGGGCGCGCTGGAGAAAAATGGTCTGGCGCCCGGCGCCTCGCAGGAGCGTCTGCGCTTTGTCGCGACCATCGAAGAATGCGTGCGCGATGCCGATTTCATTCAGGAAAGCGCCCCGGAACGCCTTGAGCTGAAACTGGAGCTGCACAGCAAAATCAGCGCAGCGGCCAAGCCCGATGCATTGATCGGTTCGAGCACTTCGGGTCTGTTGCCGAGCGAGTTCTACGAGAGTTCGACCCACCCGGAGCGCTGCGTGGTCGGACACCCGTTCAACCCGGTTTACCTGTTGCCGCTGGTGGAAGTGGTGGGCGGCCAAAACACCGCGCCGGAAGCCGTGCAAGCGGCGATGAAAGTCTACGAATCCCTCGGCATGCGCCCGCTGCATGTGCGCAAGGAAGTGCCGGGATTCATCGCTGACCGCTTGCTCGAAGCGCTGTGGCGCGAGGCGCTGCACCTGGTCAACGACGGCGTGGCGACGACTGGCGAGATCGACGACGCGATCCGTTTTGGCGCCGGGCTGCGCTGGTCGTTCATGGGCACATTCCTGACCTACACCCTCGCGGGTGGCGATGCCGGAATGCGTCACTTCATGTCGCAGTTCGGCCCGGCGTTGCAGTTGCCGTGGACCTATCTGCCGGCACCGGAGTTGACCGACAAGTTGATTGACGATGTGGTCGATGGCACCAGCGATCAGTTGGGCAGCCACAGTATTTCCGCGCTGGAGCGCTATCGTGATGATTGCCTGCTGGCGGTACTGGAGGCAGTGAAGACCACCAAGGAGAAGCATGGAATGAGTTTCAGCGAGTAATCGTCTTCCCCTGTGGCGAGGGAGCTTGCTCCCGCTCGGCCGCGAAGCGGTCGTAAAACCAGCGAATGCTATCTGACCGACGCACCGCGTTCAGAGGTTTTGGGGCTGCTGCGCAGCCCAGCGGGAGCAAGCTCCCTCGCCACAAGTGTGTATTGCGCCAGCGATCTAAGGAGTTCAACCATGCCAGCCCTCACCACCTACCAAACCCGCATCATCCCCGACTGGGTCGACTACAACGGTCACCTGCGCGACGCCTTCTACCTGCTGATTTTCAGTTACGCCACCGACGCGCTGATGGATCGCCTCGGCCTGGACAGCAACAACCGCGAAGCCAGCGGCCATTCACTGTTCACTCTCGAGCTGCACCTGAATTATCTGCACGAAGTGAAGCTCGACGCCGAGGTCGAAGTGCGCACGCAGATCATCGGTCACGACAGCAAACGCCTGCACCTCTATCACAGCCTGCACCTGACCGGCGACGACCAGGAACTGGCCGGCAACGAACAGATGCTGCTACACGTCGACCTCGCCGGCCCACGTTCCGCACCGTTCACCCCGAACACCCTGAGTCGCCTGCAAGCCATCGTCGCCGAACAAGCCGACCTGCCGCCCCCGGCTTACATCGGCCGCGTCATCGCCCTGCCACCTGCCCGGTAAACCATTCCCTTTCGATCCGGGCTGTCAGCGTGTTCACCGGTCGAATGTGGGAGCGGGCTTGCTCGCGAAGGTGTCAGAACCTTTGCTGAATTCACAGCCAAAAAAAGCCCCGATCAAGCCGTGACAGGATCGGGGCAGAGGGTACTGTTGAGGAGCTGCCAGTCGAGGGTGACCAAACCGTCGTGTAGCGAGCTGAGGCCAGTGTGCCCACTCCCATGGGCGGTCAGTTAGCCGAAAACGACCTGTTCATAGCCGTCGCGGCCACTGCGACAAATCGCCCTTGCCGTCCCCCCGCATGCCCACCAGAATCGAGTCACGACCTCCGTTGCCGAAGAAGGAAGCGCACCATGATGTACGCCGATTTGATCGATCAGGAAGACCTGTTGGGCCAGCTCAAGGCATTGGGTTTCGAAGTGCCGTCGGGCGCTACCGCTGAGCAAGCCTGCGAATACGCCGTGCGGGGTCTGGACGACGTACGGGCGAACACGTTGCGTACGATGGTCAAGCAGATGTACACCAGCAGCGCGACTATTTTGCCGGCAGTGCGTGAGGCTTTTGATAAACAGTTACTGCCGGCACTGGCGCAGTACCAGCAGACCCGCAGCGCCTGACAGACCGCCATCGCTGGCAAGCCAGCTCCCACAGTATTTTCGGTGTGACCAGAATATCTGTATCACCACAGACCTGTGGGAGCTGGCTTGCCAGCGATAGGGGCGACGCGGTCTACAACCTTACACTGGCAAACGTCGATTCATTCCGCGCCTGACTCAACGCCGACATCGGCCCCGACAGCGGCGACATCACGATCGCCTGCGGCAGCGGCATCATTGCCACTTGCTGGGTGGTGTTGGAGCCTACGCGTTCGTCACGCGGCGGAATGCCGAAGTATTCGCGGTAGCACTTGGAAAAGTGCGGGGTCGACACGAAACCACACACCGAGGCGACTTCGATGATCGACATCGGCGTCTGCTTGAGCAGTTGCCGCGCACGAATCAGGCGCAGCTTGAGGTAGTAGCGCGACGGCGAGCAGTGCAGGTATTTCTGGAACAGCCGCTCCAGCTGTCGACGCGACACGGCGACGTACACCGCCAGTTCGTCGAGGTCGATCGGCTCTTCCAGATTGGCTTCCATCAGCGCGACGATTTCCTGCAGTTTCGGCTGGTTGGTGCCGAGCATGTGCTTGAGCGGCACACGCTGGTGATCCTGCTCGTTGCGGATGCGCTCGTAGACGAACATTTCCGAGATCGCGGCGGACAGTTCACGACCGTGATCGCGGCTGATCAGGTGCAGCATCATGTCCAGTGGCGCGGTGCCGCCGGAACTGGTGAAGCGGTTACGGTCGAGTGTGAACAGACGAGTGCTCATCGCCACGCGGGGGAAAGCTTCCTGCATCGCCGCCAGACATTCCCAGTGCACGCTGCAATCGAAACCGTCGAGCAGGCCGGCACAGGCCAGGGCCCAACTGCCGGTGCACACGGCGCCGAGACGCTTGGACTGCCGCGCCTGGCTCTGCAACCAGGACACGTGTTCACGGGTCACGGTGCGTTGAATACCAATGCCGCCGCAGACGATCACGGTGTCCAGCGGCGGGGCTTTGTGCATGGAGGCATCGGGGGTGATTTGCAGACCGTCACTGGCCCACACCTGGCCGCCATCGACGGTAAGGGTGCTCCAGCGATACAGCTCACGACCGGACAACTGGTTGGCCATGCGCAGCGGTTCAACCGCAGAGGCCAGAGAAATCAGCGTGAAATTGTCCAGCAGCAGAAAGCCGATGGATTGAGGCGCACGGTTCTGGGGTTGGGCCCCGGAGTTGAACGACGTCATCGCGGTATCTCCTCACACAAAGCGGGTGATGGCCTCAGGCGGAGGCTCTTGTTATTGCCAGCGTTCTCGCGTGGGAGACGGGCTTTGTTATGACAGAGCAATTGCCATGCCTAAATTTGAATGGCTGTTCAATAACTCCTGAAAACGACGTCGCGACGTGTCTATTCAAGACGTGCGACGAAAGGTATTTCGAAGTGCCATCAGCGGCGGTAAAAGCCCTGCCCCGCCGCCTGTGAGCAGATCGGTAGCACTTGTGGGAACAGGCTTGCGCGGGGTTGTTGCAGAGTGTCACCGCAGGCACGGGTGACGGACGGTAGGGAGTGCGAACGGCGCACTGTGGGTGGGAAACACTCTTGTCTGATTGCGACGCGCTAAAAGGTGGCGTGATTTGGTTTCGGTGTTCACTTAGCGCGCAGTTTTGACTGGTCTACTCATATCCCAATAGCGAGAGTTACAGGCTCCTGTGGCGAGGGAGCTTGCTCCCGCTGGACTGCGAAGCAGGCCCAAAACCAGACTTCGCGGTCCCTCAGTTGAAACGCACCAAACTGATTGCGACTGCTGCGCAGCCGAGCGGGAGCAAGCTCCCTCGCCACAGAAAAATGTGTCAGCACTCAACCGCGCTGACGGCCAGACCTCCGCGCGATGTCTCTTTATATTTGTCATGCATATCGGCGCCGGTATCACGCATGGTGCGGATCACCCGGTCCAGCGAGATGAAGTGCTGACCATCGCCACGCAAGGCCATCTGCGCCGCGTTGATCGCCTTCACCGCGGCAATCGCGTTGCGCTCGATGCATGGCACCTGCACCAGACCACCGACCGGATCGCAGGTCAGGCCAAGGTTATGTTCCAGGCCAATTTCCGCCGCGTTGCACAGTTGCTCCGGCGTTGCGCCCAAAATCTCCGCCAGTCCGGCTGCCGCCATCGCGCAGGCCGAGCCGACTTCGCCCTGGCAGCCGACTTCGGCACCGGAGATCGAAGCGTTCTTCTTGCACAGAATGCCCACCGCCGCCGCCCCCAGAAAGTAGTCGACCACGTTGGCGTCGGTGACCGCTTCGCTGAATTTCATAAAGTAGTGCAGCACCGCCGGGATGATCCCCGCTGCGCCATTGGTCGGCGCCGTGACCATGCGCCCGCCGGCAGCATTTTCTTCGTTGACCGCGAGGGCAAACAGGTTGACCCACTCCATGGCACTGAGGGTCGAGCCGATCACGTTGGGCTTGTTCAACTCTTGCAGGCTGCGATGCAGCTTGGCCGCACGGCGGCGCACATTGAGACCACCGGGGAGGATGCCTTCGTGCTTGAGGCCCTGCTCGACGCAGTCCTGCATGGCCCGCCACAGTTTCATCAGCCCGGCGCGGATTTCTTCTTCGCTGCGCCAGACCTTTTCGTTGGCCATCATCAATTCGGCGACACGCAGATTGTTCTTTTGACACAGCTCCAGCAGTTCCACCGCGCTGGAAAAGTCATAAGGTAATTCGGTGCGATCCAGATCGACCACGCCGCTGGATGCCTGCGCTTGATCCACGACAAAACCGCCACCGACCGAATAGTAGGTGTCGCGATGAATCTCGCCGTGATCGCCTTCGGCAATCAGGGTCATGGCGTTGGGGTGGAACGGCAGGTTCTCGTCGATCAGGCGCATGTCGCGAGCCCAGACAAACGGCACCGACAAACGACCGTCCAATAACAGCGTGTGGGTTTCCCGCAGCGCCTGGATTCGCGGGCCGATCTGCGACGGGTCGATTGCGTCCGGCCACTCGCCCATCAAGCCCATGATCACCGCGTTGTCGCTGCCGTGCCCGATGCCGGTGGCCGACAGTGAGCCGAACAGTTGCACTTCTATACGCCGTACCTGCTCCAGCAGGAATTTGCCGCGCAACGACTCGACGAACAGGGCGGCGGCGCGCATCGGCCCGACGGTGTGAGAACTGGACGGGCCGATGCCGATCTTGAACAGGTCGAAAACGCTGATAGCCATTGCTGCAGAGCTCCTGAGGATGCCGTTCCCGGGCATTAAGCGCCCGCTGGCGGAGCTGCTACGCTCAAGCTGCGATCCGCCGGAATGCCCGCATCATCAGGCTTTTGCCGGGTCGCTCGGCGTCTGACACCGACGCACTCATGCCCACCAACGCCGTGCCGGTTTTCTCCCGTGTTTTCGCCGTTTTTATGCGGTTCAGATGGCCAGACGGGGCAGAAAAAAGCTGTAAACGACGTCACTGACACTGGATGCGACCATCCCTGTACTGGATACGACGCACCCTGTAGGCGTCAGATTTTCACTGGTACATGATCGTTATGACTCGATTGCAAGGCGCCGTGGTAGAGCTGTCTCCAGAACGCCATCCAACCGCAACCTATAAGTGCGGTGGTCCAGTCGGAACACTGCCAAAAAAAACACCAAGGAGTCCATCCATGAAAGGTTCCCCGTCGTTGTTGTTGGCCGCCATGCTGAGTCTGCCGTTACTGGCTCAAGCCGCAGAACCGGCTCAGTGCAGTACCGTGAACTTCTCCGATGTCGGCTGGACCGACATCACCGCCACCACCGCCACCACCTCGGTGGTGCTCGACGCCCTCGGCTACAAGACCAAGACCACCATGATCTCGGTGCCCGTGACCTACAAGTCGTTGGCCGACGGCAAGAACATGGACGTGTTCCTCGGTAACTGGATGCCGACGATGGAAAACGACATCAAGGCCTACCGCGACGCCGGCACCGTGGAAACCGTGCGCACCAACCTCAAGGGCGCCAAGTACACCCTCGCCGTGCCACAAGCCCTGTACGACAAGGGGCTGCATGACTTCGCCGACATCGCCAAATTCAAGAAAGAGCTCGATGGCAAGATCTATGGCATCGAGCCTGGCAACGACGGCAACCGCCTGATCCAGAGCATGATCGACAAGAACGCCTTCGGTCTGAAGGACGCCGGTTTCAAGGTCGTCGAGTCGTCCGAAGCAGGCATGCTCTCGCAGGTTGACCGCGCGCAGAAACGCGACACCGCCGTGGTCTTCCTCGGCTGGGCGCCGCACCCGATGAACAAGCGCTTCAAGATTCAATACCTGACCGGCGGCGATGACTTCTTCGGCCCCGATTTCGGTGCTGCAACCGTGGCGACCAACACTCGCAAGGGTTACTCCAGCGAATGCAGCAACGTCGGTCAGTTGCTGAAGAACCTGGAGTTCAATGTCGACATGGAAAGTGAGCTGATGGGCAACATCCTCGACGACAAGATGAAGCCTGACGCGGCCGCCAAGGCCTGGCTGAAAAAGAATCCACAGGTGCTCGATACCTGGCTCGCTGGCGTGACCACCATTGACGGTAAACCAGGCCTGGAGGCCGTGAAAGCCAAGCTCGCACAGTAATTGCCTTACGCCGGGCGAGTGCGCTCGCCCGGGCTGTTTATTCCTTGCATGCGGACGTTCACTACCATGCTGATTGATCAGAAAATCCCTTTAGGCCAGTACATCGCGGGCTTCGTTGAATGGTTGACGCAACACGGCGCCAGCACCTTCGACGCAATCGCCGTGACCCTGGAAACGATGATCCACGGCGTGACGTTTGCGCTCACCTGGTTCAATCCCTTTGTCTTGATCGGCCTCATCGCCCTGCTCGCGCATTTCATCCAGCGCAAATGGGGGCTGACTGTTTTCGTGATTGCCTCGTTCCTGCTGATCCTCAATCTGGGGTACTGGCAGGAAACCATGGAAACCCTCGCCCAGGTCATGTTTGCGACCCTGGTCTGCGTGGTCATCGGCGTGCCGTTGGGCATCGTCGCCGCGCACAAACCGATGTTCTACACATTGATGCGTCCGGTACTCGATCTGATGCAGACCGTACCGACCTTCGTTTACCTCATTCCGACCCTGACCCTCTTCGGGCTGGGTGTGGTGCCGGGCCTGATCTCCACGGTGGTGTTCGCCATCGCAGCGCCGATCCGCCTGACCTACCTGGGCAT
>NZ_JBIUVO010000021.1:0-64927 GCF_044742995.1 Pseudomonas sp. NPDC087803 | reverse complement strand
CAATCATAACAATGCAAACGACAACTAAATCGTAGCATATAAATAACAAGTGTCCTGAAAACAAAATGCTCAATTCATGATCCCTTTTGCCACAGAAGGAGCAATAGAGCAGCTTGCCGTTGTCCTCGCCGTTGCGGGTGTCAGTCATTCGTTCGATCCAAATCCGATAGGCTTGCAACACAAGATGAAGGCTATTGCGGGCTTTTTCAAGCCCGCTGGTGGTCGGACCTGCCGACCAACCTTATTTTGAGCTGCTTATTTTACGCAGGACGCTGGTTGATGACTTCGTCGATCAGACCGTATTCCTTCGCAGCTTCTGCACTCATGAAGTTGTCGCGGTTGGTATCGCGCTCGATTTCTTCAAGGGTACGACCGCTGTGCTTGGCCATCAGCGTGTTCAGACGCTCGCGGATGAAGAGGATTTCCTTGGCATGGATTTCGATATCCGAGGCCTGGCCCTGGAAACCGCCCAGCGGCTGGTGAATCATCACGCGCGAGTTCGGCAGGCAGAAACGCTTGCCTGGTGCACCGGCCGTCAGCAGGAATGCACCCATGCTGCACGCCTGACCAATGCAGGTCGTCGATACGTTTGGCTTGATGAACTGCATGGTGTCGTAGATCGACATGCCCGCTGTCACCGAACCGCCCGGGGAGTTGATATAGAGATGGATGTCCTTGTCCGGGTTTTCCGCTTCAAGGAACAGCAATTGCGCACAGATCAGGTTGGCCATGTAGTCCTCTACAGGACCCACCAGAAAAATTACGCGCTCCTTCAGAAGGCGCGAGTAGATGTCATAGGCGCGCTCGCCACGAGCAGACTGCTCGACAACCATCGGGACCAGGCCGCCGGCGGCCTGGATATCAGAGTTCTGCTGAATATACGAATTACGGAACATGCTCTGCAGTCACTCCCAAATAGTTATGTCTTGAATACGCATAAGCCAGCTCGAAGGCTGGCTTATGTGTGTACTTCTTAACGCAGAAACAATCAGTCGGCTTTTGGAGCTTCTACCGGCTTGACAGCTTCTTCGTAAGAGACCGATTTGTCGGTCACGCTAGCTTTCTGCAGAACAGTATCCACAACTTGTTCTTCCAGCACAACCGAACGAACTTCGTTCAGTTGCTGCTCGTTCTTGTAGTACCAGGACACGACCTGCTCAGGTTCCTGGTAAGCCGAAGCCATTTCCTGGATCATTTCGCGAACGCGGGCTTCGTCAGGCTTCAGGTCGAATTGCTTGACCACTTCAGCCACGATCAGACCCAGCACTACGCGGCGCTTGGCTTGCTCTTCGAACAGCTCGGCCGGCAGTTGGTCAGGCTTGATGTTGCCACCGAACTGCTGAACAGCCTGCACGCGCAGACGGTCAACTTCGTTGGACAGCAGCGCCTTAGGCACTTCGATCGGGTTGGTGGTCAGCAGACCGTCCATGACCTGATTTTTTACCTTGGACTTGATGGCCTGACGCAGTTCACGCTCCATATTCTTGCGAACTTCGGTGCGGAAGCCTTCCAGACCGGTTTCCTTGATGCCGAATTGAGCGAAGAATTCTTCGTTCAGCTCTGGCAGTTTTGGTTCGGAAACGGTGTTTACAGTCACGGTGAACTCGGCGGTTTTGCCAGCCAGGTCCAGGTTCTGATAGTCCTCAGGGAAGGTCAGGTTCAGAACGCGCTCTTCGCCCGCTTTAGCGCCAACCAGGCCTTCTTCGAAGCCTGGAATCATGCGACCGGAACCCAGCACCAGCTGAGTGCCTTTGGCCGAGCCGCCAGCGAATACTTCGCCGTCAACCTTGCCAACGAAATCGATGTTCAGCTGGTCTTCGTTCTGGGCAGCACGATCGGCCACTTCGAAACGGGTGTTCTGCTTGCGCAGGATGTCCAGCATCTTGTCCAGATCAGCGTCAGCCACGTCAGCGCTCAGGCGCTCAACGGTGATGCCGTCGAAACCGGCAACGGTGAATTCAGGGAACACTTCGAATACGGCAACGTATTCCAGGTCCTTGCCAGCTTCCAGCGACTTCGGCTCGATCGAAGGCGAACCGGCAGGGTTCAGCTTCTGCTCAACCACAGCTTCGTAGAAGGAGGACTGGATGACATCACCAACAGCTTCCTGACGAGCGTCAGCACCGAAACGGCGCTTGATTTCGCTCATTGGCACTTTGCCTGGACGGAAGCCAGCAATCTTGGCCTTTTGGGCAGTCTGCTGCAGACGCTTGTTGACCTGGCTCTCAATGCGCTCAGCCGGCACGGTGACGCTCATGCGGCGCTCAAGAGCAGTAGTATTTTCAACAGAAACTTGCATGGATATTCCTCGTTGCACAGACGTTAGCCGGCCGTTTCCGACCCCAGAATCAAGGGCATGCATTCTAGTGGGTCAAACTCAAGAAGTCACCCTACTGGAAACGGGTAAAAAAACAGCAGGCCATTTATAGGTGTGAATGCAGCAATGCACTCCACCCCGAAGACGAATAAAGACCATCACGCCAGGGCTCTGCTTCAACCGCTTCTATATATAGAAGAGACGGCGAGCCATCTCCCTGACGGCTGATCCTGTGAACATTGCCGGTGGTCGGCGCAACGGCTCAAGCCCATGAACACGACGAATGCCCTGCCCTTCGACCCGAAACCCTGCGTAAAAAACCACCCGCCGTAAAACAAAAAAGGCGCCAGACTGTTAAATCTGGCGCCTTTCGAAATATGGGGTGGACGATGGGGATCGAACCCACGACAACGGGAGTCACAATCCCGTGCTCTACCAACTGAGCTACGCCCACCATATCGCGTTACTTGTGCCAAAGCTGCCTAATGGCGCACCCGGCAGGACTCGAACCTGCGACCATCCGCTTAGAAGGCGGATGCTCTATCCAGCTGAGCTACGGGCGCCTTGTTAATCTGTACCCTTGGAGGACTACAAACTAAGTGCTTTCCAGCTTTGCAGAACCGTAATTCCGCTCGACCTTCTTAACCAGTGCTAGGCTGTGCCCGACAAGTGCGACGAATAGTATAGAGCGACCTTTAGGTCGTCAAATCTTTTTTGAAAAAAATTCATTTAATTAAAGGAGTTAGGGGAATTTGCTGACCAAGCGCCTTTGCCCTCACCGCCTGACATGCGAGAATGCGTTCTCTTTTTTTCCCCTCTCGATGGTTAATCACGCGCAATGACTGCACAACTAATCGACGGCAAATCGATCGCCGCCAGCCTGCGCCAGCAGATCGCCCAACGAGTTGCCGAGCGTCGCCAGCAAGGCCTGCGCACTCCCGGCCTCGCGGTGATCCTGGTCGGCAGCGATCCTGCCTCTCAGGTTTATGTCTCGCACAAGCGTAAAGACTGTGAAGAGGTCGGCTTCCTCTCTCAAGCCTACGACCTGCCTTCCGAAACCACTCAAGAAGCGCTGACCGATCTGATCGATCGCCTCAACGACGATCCGGCCATTGACGGCGTGCTGCTGCAGCTGCCGCTGCCCGAGCACCTGGACGCCTCCAAACTGCTGGAGCGCATTCGCCCGGACAAAGACGTCGATGGTTTCCATCCTTATAACGTCGGCCGCCTGGCCCAGCGCATCCCGCTGCTGCGTCCGTGCACGCCAAAAGGCATCATGACCCTGCTGGAAAGCACCGGTGTCGACCTTTATGGTCTGGATGCGGTGGTGGTTGGCGCGTCCAACATCGTCGGTCGCCCGATGGCGATGGAACTGCTGCTGGCCGGTTGCACCGTGACCGTCACTCACCGCTTCACCAAGGATCTGGCCGGCCACGTCGGCCGCGCTGACCTGGTGGTGGTGGCCGCCGGCAAGCCGGGCCTGGTCAAGGGTGAGTGGATCAAGGAAGGCGCGATCGTCATCGACGTCGGGATCAACCGTCAGGACGACGGCAAGCTGGTCGGTGACGTGGTGTACGAAACCGCCCTGCCCCGCGCCGGCTGGATCACTCCGGTACCGGGCGGCGTTGGCCCGATGACCCGTGCCTGCCTGCTGGAAAACACCCTCTACGCGGCAGAAACCCTGCACGCCTGAGACGTTTTTCCGCAATAAAAGAACCCCGCCCTGTGCGGGGTTTTTCGTATCTGAGAAAAAACACTAACCGTTCGCCGGAAACCCCTCTTTTTACAGGCCTTTTCACGAGATTTTCAGGTCATTCAAACAACCATCGACAGATCTTCAGCCATACTCCTAGAATGCGACGCTTTGAAGAAATAACCCGTTACAAACTAACGGAATATCCAACCTTTATGAGTTCGCCCGCGTGAAAATTCGTCTTTCGATCCTGAGCCTGTTTTTTGCTTTTTCAGGCACATTCGTCACGCCAACCGTCAACGCCGCTGAAACCACCGCCGCGCCGCGCGATGCTTCGCAACTGAAGATCGCCTCCGGCAGCGCCCTGCTTATGGATTTGCAGACCAATAAAGTCATTTATTCGAGCAACCCGGATGTGATCGTGCCGATCGCTTCGGTGAGCAAGTTGATGACCGGCCTGGTCGTGGTTGAAGCGCACCAGAACATGGACGAATGGATCGACGTCGACATCAGCCATACGCCAGAAATGAAAGGCGTGTTCTCCCGAGTCAAACTGAAGAGCGAACTGCCGCGCCGCGAGATGCTGCTGATCGCCCTGATGTCCTCGGAGAACCGTGCGGCCGCCAGCCTCGCGCATCACTATCCCGGCGGTTACGCCGCGTTCATCGCAGCGATGAACGCCAAGGCCAAGGCACTGGGCATGACCAACACCCACTACGTCGAGCCGACCGGCCTGTCCGAACGCAACGTGTCCACGGCCCGCGACCTGAGCAAACTGCTGGTGGCCGCAAGCAAGCATCCGATCCTCAGCGAGCTGACCACCACCAAGGAAAAAACCGTAGCGTTCCGCAAACCCAATTACACCTTGGGCTTCCGCAACACCGACCACTTGGTAAACAAGGCCGACTGGGACATCAAGATCACTAAAACCGGCTTCACCAACCCGGCGGGACATTGCCTGGTCCTGGTGACACGGATGAGCAATCGCCCGGTGGCCCTGGTAATTCTCGATGCGTTCGGCAAATACACGCACTTCGCCGACGCGAGCCGTATTCGTAGCTGGATGGAAACCGGCCGCAGCACCAACGTCCCGGCGGTGGCGCAGCAATACAAGGCCGAGAAAAACCTCAAGGGTCGCCAAAGCGGCGTAGTCGAGGCGTCCAAGTAAAAAACTGTGGCGAGGGAGCTTGCTCCCGCTGGGACGCGTAGCGGACCTTCTTTTTTAATAAGAAAAGGCCTGCTGCGCAGTCCAGCGGGAGCAAGCTCCCTCGCCACAGAGGTATTCAGCCAGTCGTTGAATAGCCGTTATTCAATCATTGGGTAACGGCATTTTGTCGTCGTCCGGAACGCCGTCACCAGCACTCGGATCCGGGGTCAGCACATTAGGCCGCGCCAACGGATCCCGCAGCGGGCTGTCCGGATCCAGCACAGGATCCACGTCGTCCTCAGGCGTGGTAGGCACGCTGTCCGGTTTTTTATCGTCGAAGATGGAATCGGTACTCATACGCACCTCACTTCAAGGTTTGAGATCGGCCAACGGATCATAAGGTTTGGCAGGCCGCTTGCTGTCTTCGCTGGATTCCACGTCTTTCGGCGCCTTGGCGGGGCCGACGGGGTCAACCTGCGGATCGTCGAGATCCGGTGAATCCGGATCGAAACCCAGATCATGACCGGACGAATGCTCGCTTGAGTGTGGGCCTTTCGGGGATGGGGAATCTGCCATGCTCGCCTCCTGAATCACCCGCACATTCGGGCTCTATCAGTGAGAGGCCTGCCGGGCGTGAGGGTGCCCGGCAGATGACGAACGGAGCCTTAATGTACGGCCAAAGCCTTTTTGGCTTGCGCCGCTTCGTTTTCCTGACCGGCCTGAGCCAGATCATCCGCCGCCTTCAGCCAGCGCTGACGATCGACTTCAGCGGGAATCTGCGAGGGTTTCTGGATCAGCACTGCCCAGCCGCCTGATTTTTCGAAGGCCGATTCAAAGGAACTGAAGCTCATCAGTTCACGACGATTCATTCCGGCGCGCAGCAGCACTTTCTGTTTCAGTCGGTCATAACCGGAAAGGATCGCGTAACGCGGCTCAGCCCAGAACGCCGAGCCTTCACTGAAGCGCACCATCACCGGGTAACCGGCCGCGACCTGGGTCAACAAGGCGGGCAAGTTCTTGTCCAGCGGGTAGACCACCATGCCGTAGTCGCGGGCCAGGTTCTGCAGATTCTGCTGCAACTGATCCTGTGCACCCGGCAGATGCAACGGTTTTTCCAGCAGCCCCGGCGTGATCATGATGCCCTGCTGCGACAACAGGCTGGCCAGCACTTGCGGACCACTCTGATTGGCTTCACCGCGATAAAACGTGCCACTGAGTTCGACCCGCTCCGGCAGGCGCTTGACCTGCGGCGCCACACTGCCCGCACACCCCGCCAATACGGCCGCGCAACCAGCCACCAGCAGCGCCCCTCGCAATCGAGAAAATACCTGCACCATCGTCACTCTCTGATCAGACACCGGTCATCGTGTTCCGGCAACGCCTGCGATCATAGGGCGGCGCACGCCTGCGGTATAGCCTTAAACCGCAGACCCATCGTTTGCATAGAGCGAACTGATTGGTCACTACCGACCTTTGGTCAATAGTCTGAAACACCTCGTTGACTAGACTGTCACTGAAACAGAGCGAATTGAAAAAGTGTGCGCCCGACGCAGGGCAAAGAGGAGGCACTGATGAGCCTGACCATGACGATCGTAATGCTGATTTCCGGCTGGCTGGCCGTGGCCGCCGCCATGTTGTGGGGCGTGCTGCGTATTGCCCGGCGCCACCATCACCCGGCCGAATCGGCACCGGCACAAAAACCTGAGAGACAACGCGCCCGCCATGCGGCTGCGCACTGAACCTTTACCACGTCGCCTGATATCCCTCCTGTAGGAGCTGCCGAAGGCTGCGATCTTTTGATCTTCAACGTCAAAAGATCGCAGCCTTCGGCAGCTCCTACATAAAGCACCAGTCATAAGCCATGCGCCATGAGCCATAAGTCATGAGCCCTAAAGCAAAAAGGCCGGCTGGACTCCTGGAGTCCAGCCGGCCTTTTCATTTTTTGCAGATTACGCCTGCTGAGCCAGCTTCTTCTGCTTCGCCCGGCGCGACATCATGTTCAGCACTTCAATCGCTGCCGAGAATGCCATGGCTGCGTACACATAACCTTTCGGTACGTGGGCGCCGAAGCCTTCGGCGATCAGCGTCATGCCGATCATGATCAGGAAGCCCAGGGCCAGCATCACCACCGTCGGGTTGTCGTTGATGAACTTCGCCAGCGGCTCAGCCGCGAACAACATCACCATCACCGAGACCACCACCGCGATCACCATGATCGGCAAGTGTTCAGTCATGCCCACCGCGGTAATGATGCTGTCGATGGAGAACACCATGTCCAGCATCAGAATCTGACCGATCGCGGCAGCGAAGCCCAGGGTCACGGTCGACGTTGCGCTTTTCGGGTCTTCCGGCGCCGGGTCCATGCTGTGATGGATTTCGGTCGTGGCTTTCCACACCAGGAACAGACCACCGGCGATCAGGATCATGTCCTTCCAGGAGAACGCCTGGCCCATGATCTCGAACACCGGGGCGGTCAACTGGACGATGAAGGCGATGGTGCTCAACAGGGCCAGACGCAGGATCAGCGCCATGCCGATACCGATACGCCGCGCCTTCTGCCGATGCTGCACGGGCAGCTTGTTGGTCAGGATCGAAATAAAGATCAGGTTATCGATGCCGAGCACGATCTCCATCACCACCAGTGTGGCCAAAGCAACCCAGGCGGCGGGGCTGGCGGCGAGTTCTAACAGATATTCCATGGGTCAGTCCTGACTCTGTGTATGACGTTTTAGAGGGTCTTGGAGGAAGATTCGGATTTTTCCGCATCTTTTTCCGGTGTTTCTTTTTTCTCGATCAGGCCGCCGGTAGCGTCGCTGAGTGCTTGTTCAGCGGCTTTGTGCGTATCGTCGATCGCCTGTTTGGCGCTTTCCGCGGCCTTGCCCATCAACTGCTGGGCGCTTTTCTCGGCCTGATCGCAACCGGCCATAAGCAGTAAAGACGTAAACATCAGTGCAGGGATTGTGTATTTCATGAGGCTTTCCTTCGAATGAACAGACAAGGCCAAAGACCGCCCGTCGATGGCTGGGCATTCTAGGGAGACAAACACTTCAGGAAAATTCGTATTTTTAGCGGCTATACTTCGGCTTTAACGAACTATGACATTTGAATGTAGGAGCTGCCGAAGGCTGCGATCTTTTGATTTTTTAAAGCAAGATCAAAAGATCGCAGCCTGCGGCAGCTCCTACAAAGGGGACGCGACGGATGCTGAATTACCGACAACTGCATTACTTCTGGGTGGTGGCCAAGACCGGCAGCATCGTGCGCGCCTGCGAACAACTTAACCTGACGCCGCAAACCATCAGCGGGCAGATTTCCCTGCTGGAACAAACCTACGGCATCGAACTGTTTCAACGGGTCGGCCGCCAGTTGGAACTGACCGAAGCCGGACGCCAGGCCCTGCCCTACGCCGAGCAGATGTTTCAGCTGGGCGGCGAGCTGGAGTTGATGCTGCGCGCCCAGCCCAATGAACAGCAGATCCTGTTCCGGGTCGGCGTCGCGGATGTGGTGCCCAAGTCCATCGTCTATCGCCTGATCGCGCCGACCATGGAGCTGCACGAGCCGCTGCGCATCACCTGTCGCGAGGACAAACTCGAACGCCTGCTGGCGGATCTGGCGATTCAGCGTCTGGACCTGGTGATTTCCGACAGCCCGATGCCGTCGCACCTCGACATCAAAGGCTATAGCCAGAAGCTCGGCGAATGCGGGATCAGTTTTTTCGCCACCGCACAACTGGCGACGCAATACGGACAGGATTTCCCGCGCAGCCTCAACGGTGCGCCGCTGCTGATTCCCGGTGCTGAAACCGTAGTGCGCAGCCGTTTGCAGCGCTGGTTCGCCGAGCAGCAGATCCAGCCGCGAATCGTCGGCGAGTTCGATGACAGCGCCCTGATGCAGGCCTTCGGCCAATCGGGCAGCGGGATTTTCATCGGCCCGAGCGTGATTGCCGATGAAGTCAAACGCCAGTACGGCGTCGAGGAGATTGGCCAGACCGACGCCGTGACTGAGTCGTTCTATGCCATTTCGGTGGAGCGCAAGGTCAAGCACCCCGGCATCGTTGCGATTACCGAAGGTGCCCGACGCGAGCTGTTTACGGCGTTATGACGCCTGCGCGCACTCTTCGCGCGGCGTAAGGGTCATCAACACCATGGCGAGGAACACCGACAACAGAATGAACCCGGCCGCGGCGAAGCCGAGAAAGCCGAGGCCGGCACTGTCGATCACCCGACCGCCGATCATCGCGCCCAGACCGATCCCGAGGTTGGCCCCGGCGATGTTCAGCGAGGCGGCGAAGGCCGGCGCCTGCGGTGCGGCCTTCATCAAGCGTACATGACTAACCAGGAACAGCGCCGCCTGAGTGATACCCCAGATGCCCATGGCCACCGCCAGTCCCACCGTCGAGTGAATGTTCGGCACCAGCGACACCATGCCGGCAATCATGAACGCGCAGAACAGCACCGAAGCGCCCAGCGGATGACGATCCACCGCGCGGCCGCCCAGCGAGTTGCCGATCAGCCCGACCGCACCGAAGCCCATCAGGCACCAGCCAACCACCGTGCCGTTGAACCCGGCCAGCCGTTCAAGAATGTCCGCCAGATAGGTGTAGGCGGTGAACATGCCGCTGAATACCAGAATCGACAACACGACATGGCCGATCATCAGCGGATTGCGCAGGATCTTGAACTGCGAGGCGAAACTCACCTGATGCTGGTGCAGGCTGGTTTTCGGCAGGTACACAAACAGCAGCAAGGCCTTGGCGAAAGCGATCACCGCCAGAATCGCGAACGCACTGCGCCAGCCGAACGCGTCGGAAATCAACGTGCCCACCGGGATGCCGAACACCGTCGCGCACACAATGCCGAAGCCGATCTTGGCAATCGCGCGGCCAGCGTGATCCGGGCCGACAATGTCCACCGCCGTCTCACTGGCCAAGGCCCAGAACACCGGCAGACCGAGCGCCGGGATCAACCGGGCGATGGCCATCACCCAGATGTTCGGCGCCAGCGCCGCCACCGTGTTGGCCAGGCCGAACATGATCAGGATGGTGATGAACAGCTTGCGCCGCTCGAAACGGGCGAAATACGCGGTCAAGAATGGACCGAACATCGCCACCGTGAAAGCGAATAGAGTCACCAGCAGACCGGCTTGCGGAATGGTAACCGCCAGGTCTCGGGCGATTGCCGGCAACAGGCCGACGATGACGAATTCCGTGGTCAGCACCGTGAAGCCGGCGGCGGACAACAGAAGAATGGGCAACAGCATGGGCAACTCCAGCAAAACGACGACACCAGCGATGACCGAAAGGCCCGCTGGCAGACTGTGAAAATGAGGATGGCGAATCTTAACAGAGTGTTTCCGGACTGACTTGCACAAACCTGCCGGTTTGCCGATCAATCCGGTGGCAGATCGTCACAGGTCTGAAGGATAAGGCCGACCCTGTGATAAAGTCCGCGCCCCGAAAAACGTACACCCAGATCAACGACCGGTTTAATGGCGTTGATGCCGCGTCAGCCCTTTCGTTTCGTGCCGGTGACCTGCCCCCGATGTATCACCGGTTTCACGCAACCCTGAACCGTATAAAAACAGAGATGCCGTTATGACTGCTTCATCCCCTTCTCTATTGCAACGCCTGAAAAACCTCAGCCTGGTCACGCAGATCCTGATCGGTCTGATTGCCGGTATCGCTCTGGCGCTGTTCGCCCCGGAAGCAGCAAAAGGCTCGGCGTTCATCGGCAAAGTGTTTGTCTCGGCGCTGAAAGCCGTGGCCCCGATTCTGGTATTCGTGCTGGTAATGGCGTCGATTGCCAACCACAAGCACGGCCAGGAAACACACATCCGGCCGATCCTGTTTCTGTATCTGCTCGGCACGTTCGCCGCGGCAGTGGTCGCGGTGGTTGCCAGCATGGCGTTTCCCTCCCACTTGGTGCTGTCCACCGACAATCTGGCGGTAACGGCGCCAGGCGGAATCACTGAAGTGCTGCAAAGCCTGCTGCTGAGCGTGGTCGACAATCCGGTCAGCGCCCTGATGAACGCCAACTTCATCGGCATTCTGGCCTGGGCGATCGGCATGGGCGTCGCGATTCGCCACGCCGGTGACACTACCCGCGAAGTGGTCGGTGACTTGTCCAACGGCGTGACGCTGATCGTGCGCGTGGTGATTCGCTTCGCGCCGCTGGGTATTTTCGGCCTGGTGGCCTCGACCCTCGCGACCTCGGGCTTCGGCGCGCTGATCGGTTACGCGCACCTGCTGGGCGTGCTGCTGGGCTGCATGCTGTTCGTCGCGCTGGTGATGAACCCGCTGATCGTGTTCTGGAAGCTGCGTCGCAACCCGTACCCGCTGACCCTCAAGTGCCTGCGCGAAAGTGGCATCACCGCCTTCTTCACCCGCAGCTCGGCGGCGAACATTCCGGTCAACCTGGAGCTGAGCAAGCGTCTGGGCCTGCATGAAGACACCTACTCGGTGTCGATCCCGCTGGGCGCGACCATCAACATGGCCGGTGCGGCGATCACCATCACCGTCCTGACCCTGGCGGCGGTGCACACGTTGGGGATTGCCGTGGACATTCCGACCGCAATCCTGCTCAGCGTCGTCGCGGCAATCTGCGCCTGTGGCGCCTCGGGCGTGGCCGGCGGCTCGCTGCTGCTGATTCCACTGGCGTGCAGCCTGTTCGGCATTCCGAGCGAGATTGCCATGCAGGTAGTGGCGGTCGGTTTCATCATTGGCGTGCTGCAGGACTCGGCGGAGACTGCGCTGAACTCGTCCACTGATGTGCTGTTTACCGCCGCGGCTTGCTTGGGTGAAGAGGCAAAAGTTCAGCGTTCAGCATAACCCCTGTAGGAGTGAGCCTGCTCGCGATAGCGTCTGATCTGCAAACTCACCTTTGAATGACACACCGCCTTCGCGAGCAGGCTCACTCCTACAAAAAGCAATAAAAAGCCCGCCAAGGCGCAAACCTTGGCGGGCTCTTTGTTGCCGGTGTTTTAGAACGCGCCCATGTAATCGCGTTTACCCACTTCAACACCGTTGTGGCGCAGCAGGTCATAGGCAGTGGTCACGTGGAAGAAGAACTGCGGCAGACCGTAGCTCAGCAGATAAGCCTGGCCGCTGAAGCGCTTCTCTTTCGGCGTGCCCGGACGGGTCACGATCTCGATGCCTTCCTTGCCGTCGATCTGCTCCGGCTTGATCTCGCCGATGTAGGCCAGCACCTTGGCGATCAGCGCTTGCAGCTCGGCGAAGGTGGTTTCGGTGTCGTCATATTTCGGGACTTCGACTTCAGCCAGACGCGAGGAAACGCCCTTGGCGAAGTCGACGGCGATCTGCACCTGACGCACCAGCGGGAACATGTCCGGGTAAAGACGTGCTTGCAGGAAAGCGTTCGGGTCGATGTTTTTCTCGGTGGCGTGGGCTTCAGCCTTCTTCAGGACATTGCTCAACGCGTTGAGCATTTGTTGAAAAACCGGGACGGATGCGGCGTACAGGGAAATGGTCATGGCAGTCTCGTGTGGTGGCTGGGTGGAACGTGGGGGCGATTATAGCCATGCTTGATGACCACACGGCTTGCCTTTTGTTAGCCAAGGATTAGGCTAGGCGCCTTCGACTGCAGAGGGAACGCGCGATGACCACCGAACTTGACACCACCACCGACGAACCACGGCTCAACGCCACGGAAATCCGCATTCTGGGTTCGTTGATCGAAAAACAGGCCACCAGCCCGGAAACCTACCCGCTGACCCTCAATGCACTGGTGCTGGCCTGCAATCAGAAAACCAGCCGCGAGCCGGTGATGAACCTCACTCAAGGCCAGGTCGGCCAGAGCCTGCGGGCGCTGGAAAGCCACGGTTACGCCAAGTTGGTCATGGGCAGTCGCGCCGACCGCTGGGAGCACAAGCTCGACAAGGCGCTGGAGCTGGTGCCGGCCCAGGTGATCCTCACCGGGCTGATGTTCCTGCGTGGCCCGCAGACGGTGAATGAACTGCTGACCCGCAGCGGCCGCATGCACGACTTCGAAGATGCCGAGCAAGTGGTGCATCAGCTTGAACGTCTGATCGCGCGCGGGCTGGCGGTGCTGATTCCGCGTCAGGCCGGGCAGCGCGAAGACCGTTACACCCATGCGCTGGGCGATCCGGCGGATATCGAGGCGATATTGGCGGCGCGGCAGAATCCCGGGGAGCGCTCGAATAGCGGCGTTTCCGTGGAGAGAATCGAAGAGCTGGAAGCGCGGATTGCAGCGCTGGAAGAACGTCTGGCGCGTCTCGAATAATCACCACAATCCTATTGTGGGAGCGGGCTTGCTCGCGAAGAGGCCGTGTCAGTCACATCCCGGTGAATGACCCACCGCATTCGCGAGCAAGCCCGCTCCCACAGGGTCTATTTATTCACCCTCCCAGTAATCCACCCCGTCCGCCTGCCGCGCCACGGCAACAAAGCCTGACGTATTGCCTTCGGCATCCACCTTGAAGTTGTCCATCACCGCGTATTTGTTGGAATCCGGGTACTCACAGATATCCGGTTGCTGCTGGGTGCTGACCGCCAGATAACGCAGCTCGGCGTCACTGGTGTTGATGATCTGGTGCGCGGTTTCGGGGCCGCCGGGTGGGCAGGCGATCACATCACCAGCACGGATCGGAAAGCGCTCGGCCCCCAGCCGCACCTCGCCCTCCCCGGCGACCACGTAGAACATCTCTTCATTCACCCGATGGCTGTGAAACGGACTGCCGCGCATGCCCGGTGGCAGCGCATACAACCGATAACCAAGTTTCTGCGCACCCAGCCGCTGGCCGATACGGGCCATGCGCTGCTGATAGCGATCAGCGGTCTCACCTTCCGGGGCCAGGGCTTCGGGCAGGGATTCGAGTTCGACCTGGTGCAGGTTGAGGATGGGCGGATGCATGGGGAGCCTCGATCAGGTTTTTGTCAGGGGCAAGTCTTGGCTTGCTGCTGGCGCAGTATAGGTAACCCGATAAACCGAGTTGAATTCATCGCTGGCAAGCCAGCTCCCACAGGATCTGGGGTTGCTCACCTGGTTGTGTTGCAACCTGATACCTGTGGGAGCTGGCTTGCCAGCGATGGGGCCAACTCCTTCAACACATAATCCTGAACATCAGCTGCGAGCAAACGCCACCGCTGCCGCAAACTGTTCTTCACTCGGCCGCACCCCGGTGTACAGCACGAACTGCTCCAACGCCTGGATCGCAATGACCTCAAGCCCGGTGATGACCTTTTTACCCTCGGCCCGGCCCCGCACGATCAGCGGTGTCTCCGACGGAATCGCCACCACGTCGAACACGGTGTCGGCGGCCTCGATCACTTCAGGCTCGAACGCCAGTTGCCCTGCCTCCGGTCCGCCGTCCATGCCCACCGGAGTGACGTTGATCAGCATCTGCGGCCGCGCTTCGCCCAGTTCCGCCTGCCAGCGATAGCCCAGCGAATCGGCCAATGACCGCCCGGCGCGCTCGTTGCGCGCCACGATCAAGCCATTTTTGTAGCCACCATCGCGCAAGGCACTGGCCACTGCTTTGGCCATGCCGCCGCTGCCGCGCAGGGCGAACGTCGTGGCTTGCGGCACCGCGTGGGTTTCCAGCAACTGCGCGATGGCGATGTAGTCGGTGTTATAGGCCTTGAGATGGCCGTTGGTGTTGACGATGGTGTTGATCGACTGGATCGCCGCCGCCGACGCATCCAGCTCATCGACCAGCGCGATGCACGCTTCCTTGAACGGCATCGACACCCCGCAACCGCGAATCCCCAGCGCGCGAATCCCGCCGACAGCCCCTGGCAGATCCTGACTGCTGAACGCCTTGTAATAGAAGTTCAGCCCCAGCTGCTCATACAAATGGTTATGAAAGCGCAGACCGAAATTCCCCGGGCGCCCGGACAGGGACATGCACAGTTGGGTGTCTTTGTTGGGGTTCATCTGCATGAAACTTCTCCTTAAAACGGACTTTCGGATGGACGGAGTTAGCCATTCCATCGGGTTCTGAACGATCATGAGCGCCTGTCTGCAACGGGCCGCGAGCCCCTTTGACCGACTGGTAAAGAAGCCGGTACAGACCTTACACAAAATTTACCCAGCGGCTGTGCTGATTTTCAGAATTTCGCTGTCATAGAAGTATCCCCGCGACAACTTTGGGCCTGGTGCAGGCCCGGACGCCGGGTCGAAGAACCGAGGAATTATCATGATTCGTAAACTCCCCATCGTGGCCTTGTTGATTGGTGCATTCGCTATCACAGGTCAGGCAGAAGCCCACGGCGGTGGCTGGCAGGGTCCGGCAGTGTTTGGTGCGATCGTCGGCTCGGCCATCATCGGCTCGGCATTGATCAATCAGGACCGGCCGGTCTACGTGCAACAGCCTGTTTACGCTCAACCGGCGCCGGTTTACGTGCAACAACCGCCGCCACCGGTCTACTACCAGCCGGCGCCGGTCTATGTGCAACAACCGGTCTACGTGCCTGGCCCGGTCTACTACGGCCCACCACGCGGCTACTACGGCCGGCCACATGGCTACTACGGTGGTCCGCGCTGGTAATCGCAACCAACAAGCCCCGCTTTATAGCGGGGCTTTTTTATGACCGTCGGTCGGGCAGAGTCTGAAAAAATCGCGCAAAGGTCGCTGTGAGGACAGTTACAACGACTAAAGTCGGCATGATGGACTTGACCGTCGGGGGCAAAACACAAAACGGTCATCTATTTGTCATGACGGAACCGCAATCTGAATCCGTCCGTAAACAACAGGTTGATAAAAACAAGGACGACCCATGCCTACACAGAATCCGCACCGCATCGTCGGCCTGTGCACCTCAAGCAAGGTGTACAACGCGCTGACTGAACTGAAACACCTGGAAGGCCACCGCTGCGCCAAGTTTCTTTCGCTGTTGGCAGAGAATCTGGTGCACAAGGGCCTGCTCAATGAGCGCGAAGTGGTGCACATGCTCGACCAGGTTGTCGATTGAAACAGTCCTCACTGTGATCAATGACCACTATCGAAAGCGTTGATTGTCCCTGAGCGCAGCGAATCCCTAAGGTAGCTCCACAGATTGATGGAGGTACTTGTCATGGCTCAGGTTCAAATCATGTCAGTGGTCGGCAGCGCCGTTCCCGCATCGCTCAGGGCGTCGGGATTACTCGCCTGCTGGTACTTGGTGCGCGATGGCGAGCCGATCAGCGGCCCGCTCACTTCACTGCCCGCAGCGCAGGCCCTGTCGCAGAAAATCGTCAGCGCGCCGTTCCACGCTTAAGGCAACTGGACTTTCGGTTTGGTCTCGATGAACAGCGCCCAGCTCGACATGAACAGCGCCGCGATCAGCGGCCCGATCACGAAACCGTTGAGGCCGAACACCGCGAGGCCGCCGAGGGTCGAGATCAGGATCATGTAATCCGGCATGCGCGTGTCCTTGCCGACCAGAATCGGCCGCAGCACATTGTCCACCAGACCGATCACAAACACCCCGAACAGTCCCAGCACCACGCCCTGCCAGATCATCCCGCTGAGCAGGAAGTACACCGCCACCGGTGCCCAGACAATCCCCGCACCCACCGCCGGCAACAGCGACAGAAAGCCCATCAGCACTGCCCAGAGCAACGCGCTGGGGATGTCGAGAAACCAGAAAATCGCCCCGCCCAGTGCCCCTTGAGTGACCGCCACCACCAAGTTGCCCTTGACCGTCGCGCGCACCACCCGGTTGAACTTCAACTGCAAACGACGTTTGTGGTTCTCTTCCAGCGGCACTGCGGTGCGCACCTTGCGTACCAGTTCGGCGCCATCACGCAGAAAGAAAAACAGCAGGTACAGCATGATGCCAAAGCTGACCACGAACTCGAATGTACCCTGACCGAAACTGAACGCCTGACTGGCCAGCACCTGACTGCCCTGCATCGACGCCTTGACGATTTTCTCGCGCAGGCCGTTGAGTTCGCCCATGCCAAAGCGGTCGAGCAGATGCTGAAAATATGGAGGCAAGCTGTGTTTGAACTGCGCCAGATAGGCACCGATGTCCAGTTGGCCACTTTCGATGTTGTTGTACAGCGTCGCACCCTCCTGGACCAACAGCACGCTGAGGATGATCACCGGCAGAATCGCGATGACCAGGCAAATGCCCAGGGTGCATAAAGACGTCAGGTTGCGCCGCCAGCCGAATTTGATCTGTAACTTGCGCTGCATCGGCGCAAACAGAATGCCGAGAATCACCGCCCAGAACACCGCGCCGTAGAACGGCAGCAGAATCCAGATGAAGGCGACCGTCACCAACAGCAACAGCACGGTGAGGGATTTGAATTGCAGGGTTTTTTCGTTCATGTCCGATCCATGTCAGTCAGGCGTCTCGCACGCCCCGAACCTTAGTCAGCCGGGGCGCGCGCGAGTGCCATCTTTGTTCATGGAGCATAGATTGCCTGGACCATACGGCCCGGGTAATCAGCGCACCGGCAGTTTGACGATCTGCGCAGTGCTCAACACGTCGCCGAAGGTGTCCTCGACTTCCGCCAGCGCGGCCTGGTGCAGGGAGTCCTTGTCGATGGACACGCCGTTGGCGCGGGTGATGGCACGGGTCGCCGAGGCATCGGACGCAACAATCACGTTGTAACCCAAAGGCGCGGCATCCCGAGCGGCACCCGCCACGCAGGCGTGCGTCATCAGGCCGGAAATGATCAGGGTCTGGATGCCGGCCTGTTTCAGGCGCTGGTCGAGATCAGTGCTGGCAAACACGCTGACAGTGCTTTTTTGCAGGACAACGTCTTGTGGGCGCGGCTGCATGTCCTTGTGAAATTTCACCGTCTCGCCATCAATGGCAAACACCGCAGAACCGGCCGGTGCAATGTGCTGCACGTGGTACACCGGGATCTTGTGGCTGTCGGCGAACGTGATCAGCTCACGGGTTTTCGCCAGCGCAGCGGCACCGTCCGGGATCGGCATCTTGCCGCTGAAGTATTCATTCTGGAAGTCGATCACCACCAGTGCGGACTTGCCGGCCGGCAAGTGATCGAGCGGCGTGGCGCCGGACATTGCACGAATGGTCGGGTGGCTGTCAGCCATGGCCCCGGTGCTGGCCAAGACACCGGAAAATGCACAAGCGGTGAGAAAACGGCGGGTGAAGTTTTGCATGAGAGAATCCTGCTTCGGTTGATTTGATGAGCGAATGTTAAGCAGCCATCGCCGCACCGAACACAGTGGAACCGACACATGATCTGTGCATGCTCTGCACAGATCTGCTGCACAGACCAGCGTCACCCGCGCAAAGATAGATCCAGATCAATAAACCGCAATTGTCACTGCACTACCCTGCCGCGCTTTTGCGACCGATGCCGCCATGAAGTCAGACCTCCCCCTCGCCGCCCCGGAATTGCTCGCCCCCGCCGGCACCCTGAAGAACATGCGCTACGCCTTCGCCTACGGTGCCGATGCGGTCTATGCCGGCCAGCCGCGCTACAGCCTGCGGGTGCGCAACAACGAATTCGACCACGCCAACCTCGACCTCGGCATTCGCGAAGCGCAGGCCCAGGGCAAGCGATTCTACGTGGTGGTCAACATCGCCCCGCACAATGCCAAACTGAAAACTTTCCTCAAGGATCTGGCGCCGGTGATCGAGATGGCGCCGGACGCGCTGATCATGTCCGACCCAGGCCTGATCATGCTGGTGCGTCGGCACTTCCCGCAGATGCCGATCCACCTTTCGGTGCAGGCCAACACGGTGAACTGGGCGAGCGTCGAATTCTGGCAGCAACAAGGCCTGAGCCGGATCATCCTGTCGCGAGAACTGTCGCTGGAAGAAATCGGCGAAATCCGTGAACAGGTGCCGGGCATGGAACTGGAAGTGTTCGTCCACGGTGCGCTGTGCATGGCCTACTCCGGGCGCTGCCTGTTGTCGGGCTACATGAACAAGCGCGACGCCAATCAGGGCACCTGCACCAACGCCTGCCGCTGGAAATATTCGGCGCAGGCGGCCACCGAAAATGAGCTCAGCGAGATCGTGCAAACCTTCCAGCCCGAGCCGACCTTGGGCATCGGCGCGCCGACCGATCAACTGTTCCTGCTACAAGAAGCCAATCGTCCCGATGAGTTGATGCCCGCTTTTGAGGACGAGCACGGCACTTACATCATGAACGCCAAGGATCTGCGCGCCGTGCAACACGTCGAGCGCTTGACGCGCCTGGGCGTGCACTCGCTGAAGATCGAAGGCCGCACCAAGTCGCACTTCTATTGCGCACGCACCACTCAGGTTTATCGCCGGGCCATCGACGACGCGATGGCCGGACGCGAGTTCGATCGCAGCCTGATGAGCGATCTGGAATCACTGGCCCAGCGCGGCTACACCGAAGGCTTCCTGCGCCGCCATGTGCATGACGAATACCAGAATTATCAGAACGGCAGCTCGGTGTCGGAACGTCAGCAGTTCGTTGGCGAACTGACCGGCGAGCGCCGCGACCGGTTGGCCGAGGTCAAGGTGAAAAACCGTTTTGCCCTCGGCGATCACCTGGAATTGATGACGCCCAAGGGCAATTTCCACTTCGATCTGCACCAGTTGCAGAGTGCCAAGGGCGAAACCATTGAAGTCGCCCCCGGCGACGGGCACACGGTTTACCTGCCAATTCCGGATGCGGTGGATTTGCGTTTTGGCCTGCTGATGCGCGACCTGACTCCCTGAACCCCTGAATTCCTCCCCTGTAGAAGCTGCCGAAGGCTGCGATCTTTTGACTTTATTTTTTGAAAAACCAGATCAAAAGATCGCAGCCTGCGGCAGCTCCTACACAGGAATGCAGGTGTAGCGGAGTCAGAGGAATTCTTCACGCAACATCGCCACGAACGCTTCACGCGCCGGGTGTACTCCGGCGTTTTCGTGCCAGTAAAACAGGTTGTCGATCGCTGTCAGTTCAGGAAACTCATAGCCCGCGCATCCAGCGCCTTTGGCGTATTGCTCGAACACCCCTTTGGGCACCAGCGCGACCCCGGCGCCAGCACTCACGCAACCGACAATCGCCCCGTAACTCGCCAGGCTGACAATCGGCAGCGCCTGCCCCTGGCGCAACAACCAGTGCTCCAGCGCCGCCCGATACGGGCAACCCTGCGGCCACATGAACACGGTTTTATCCTGCAGATCATGGATGTCGCGCACCGGGCCGAATGACGTCGAAGCAATCAGCAGCAACTCCTCGCGGTACATCGGCGTGCGCTTGAGTTGCGAGCGCTCGACGTCCACCGCGACGATGGCGCCGTCAAGGCGATGGCTGACGGTGTCGTCGAGCAATTGACCCCAGGTGCCAGTGGTCAATTCCAGCGCCACCTGCGGATAGCGCTGGTGAAACTTGGCCAACAGGCGCGGCAAACGCCCGGTGGCCGAGGACTCGATCGCGCCGATACGCAGCGGCCCGGAGGGTTCGCCGCCGGGATCCACCGCGCGCTTGGCTTCGGCGGTGAGCGCCAGAATCCGCTCGGCATACGCAAGAAACGTCTGCCCCGCCGGACTGATCCGCAGCCCGCGCCCCTCGCGCAGAAACAGCGCCACGCCGAGTTCCGCTTCCAACGCCTTGATCCGTGCGGTGATGTTCGACGGCACACAAAACAATTTTTCAGCGGCGCGGGCAATGCTGCCCTCATCGGCCACGGTCTTGAACATGCGGATCTGCGCCAACTCCATACTCATCACTCAAAGTGAACATTCAGCGCAGTATAAGTCAGTTGTGGAGACTTGTTCGCCGCCCGGATACTCGGCGCATCAACCCTTGCGGTGCGCCGATCATGCCGTCTCCTTCTCCTGTAAAAATCATTCTGGCCATGGCCTTCGTGGTCGGCTGCTGGGCGTATTCACCGACCGGCATTCACATCGGCCTGCAGGCCTACGACCCGGTGCATCTGGCGTTACTGCGGTTTCTCCTGGCGTCGCTGTTCATGGCCGCGATCGCGGCGTTCAAGGGCATTCGCCTGCCGCAATGGCGCGACCTGCCGCTGTTATTCGCCTTGGGATTTTTTGCCGTCAGCCTGCACCACGTCGCGCTGAACATCGGCCAACAAAGCGTCAGTGCTGGCGCCTCCAGTGTACTGGCGCAGTCGAGCCCGCTGTTCAGTACGCTGCTGGCGCGTTACGTGTTCAAGGATCAGGTCAGTGCCTGGCGTTGGGGCTGCGTGTTGCTCGGACTGGTCGGCGTGGTGATCGTGGTCAGCGCCGATCGGGGCTTGGGGCAGATCGACGCACATGGCTTGTTGATTCTGCTGGCGGCGCTGTCATGGAGCATTTACTTCGCCCTGCAAAAACATCACGCCCGGCGTTATGACGGCTTCAGTCTGGCCTGTTATGCGGTGTGGTCGGGGACGCTGTTGTTGCTGATTTATCTGCCGGGGCTGAGTGCGGCGGTGGTGAAAGCACCGCTGCGAGTGCAGGGGGCGGTGCTGGCGTTGGGGGTGTTTCCCAGCGCGCTGGCCTATCTGGCCTGGGGCTTTGTGCTCAAGCATGTGGACTTGAGCCGGGCGACGATGACGCTTTATCTGATACCGCCGACGGCGATGGGGATTGCTTCGGTGGGATTGGGCGAGCGACCGACGCTAATGGTGCTGGCGGGGTCGGCGGTAGTGTTGATCAGTGTGCTGGCGTTGAATCTGGAGCGGCGGGTGGAGGGTCGACCGGTTGAGGTCTGATCGAGGTTTTTTACTGAGGCTGATGACCCCATCGCGAGCAGGCTCACTCCTACAGGGGGATGCGTTCTACCTGTGGGAGCGAGCTTGCTCGCGAAAGGGCCGGCGCAGACTATAAATATCTCATGCCGGGTTAGCCTCAGCGCCTGTCATCCGACAACGGCGTCGGCTCATCCGCCGGCGGCACATCATCGTCCGCTGCCGGGTCCTTCCAGTCTTCCGGACGATCGGCATCACTCAGCGGATCACGTCCCGGGCTCATGCCCGGCGGCGCGTCGTGATCGGCCAGTGTCGGCTCATCCGTGCCGGGTACCGGACGGGTCGGATCGGTCGGCAGCACACCACCCTGAAACAGCAAATCATTAGCCATGACACACCTCACCAAGGAGGTCCGGAAAACCCGGGCCATACAGCTTGGAAGCGTGGCTCTGCCGGCCGTGCTATCGAACAGACCAACGGCCGTCAGCCGCAATTCCAACCTGTAGGAGCTGCCGCAGGCTGCGATCTTTTGATCTTGATCTTCAAAAATCAAAGTCAAAAGATCGCAGCCTGCGGCAGCTCCTACAAAGGATTTGTATTAACCAGAGATTTGTAGCAGCCAGTTTTTGAACGCCGTCATCGCCGTCGTTTCCGGGCGCGACTGCAAGCGCGTCAGCCAATAACTGCCGGTGGTGATTTCAATTTCAAACGGCTGGCGAATCACGTCCGCCGCCAGTTGCCGGGCGAACATCAGCGGCGGTGCCAACGCGACTCCGCAGCCCTGCAGCGCGGCTTCCATCATCGCCAGCGACGAGTCGAACACAATGCTTTGCGGCGGTGCTGCGTGCGTCGCCAGACCTGCGGCGAGAAACCACTCCGGCCACTCATCGGTGCGATACGAGCGCAGCAAGCGCTGTTGCAACAGGTCGCCCGGAGTGTGCAGCTGGCGAGCGATTTCCGGCACGCACAACACCGACAGTGGCGCATCGAGCAGGCGCGTTGCCTCGATGCCGTGCCACGCCCCAGCGCCGAATCGAATCGCGTAATCCAGCCCCTCGGCCGCGACGTCGACCCGGTTGTTGTTGGTCGACAGCCGCAAATCTATCAGCGGATGTTTCGCCTGGAAGTCTGCCAGCCGTGGCAGCAACCAACCGACCGCAAAGGTTCCGACGGCACCCACGGTCAACATTTCCCGGTACTGACCGCCGGCCAGCCGCTCGAGCATCTGCGCGATATGATCGAATGAGGTGGTCAACACCGGCAACAGGGTCTCCCCTTCACTGGTCAGCATCAGCCCGCGAGGCAGACGTTTGAACAGGGTGACATTGAGTTGCGCCTCAAGGCTTTTGACCTGATGGCTCACCGCTGCCTGGGTCACGCACAATTCCACGGCGGCGCGGGTAAAGCTCAGATGCCGCGCCGAGGCTTCGAACGCGCGCAGTGCATTGAGCGGCAATTGAGGTCGGATCATGCCCAGTCCCAAATATTTCTAATGGCTCATGCGAAATATCATCGTTTGTCGATGAGTGCCAGACTGCCTAAATTGTCGGCGCTGATCAGTCGCCCAAGCGGAAAATTGCCCGCAGTCTAGCGGGATATCATCCTCAACACTCATGGAGAGTGGTTCACTCATGTCCTTCAAAGTCATTTCCTGCAGCGCATTCGGCCTGGTTTTCGGCGCCACCGCCTGCATGGCCGCCACGCCCGGCGACGAGCAACTGCAAGCCCTGGTAAATAAAGTCGTTACCCCGGTGATGCAGCAACAGCAGGTTCCGGGTCTGGCCGTGGCTATCACCGTCAACGGCAAGCCGCATTACTTTAATTACGGCGTCGCCGCCAAGGACACCGGGCAGAAAGTCAGCGAAAACACCCTGTTCGAGATTGGCTCGGTGAGCAAAACCTTCGCCGCGACCCTGGCCGGCTATGCGCAGGCGACCGGCAAACTGGACCTGTCGACCAAGGCCAGCCAGCTCTGGCCAGAACTCAAGGGCAGCGCCTTCGATGGCATCAGCGTGCTGCAACTGGGCACCTACAGCGCTGGCGGCCTGCCGCTGCAATTCCCTGACCAGTGGGATTCGGCGGACAAGATGCTCGGCTACTACCAACAGTGGAAACCGAGCTTCCCGGCCGGCAGCCAGCGTCTGTATTCCAACCCGAGCCTGGGCCTGTTCGGTTACCTGGCCGCCAAGACCCTCGGCCAGCCCTATGATCAGGTGATGAGCGAAACCCTGTTGCCGAAACTCGGCCTGCAACACACCTACCTGCAGGTGCCGAAAGCGCAGATGAGCCTGTATGCGCAGGGCTACGACAAGAACAACCAAGCGGTGCGCGTCACCCCGGGCGCGATGGATTCGCAGGCCTATGGCGTGAAAACCAGCGCCGCCGATATGCTGCGTTTCGTGCAGGCCAACCTGAAACCGGCAAGCCTTGAAGCCCCGCTGCAACAAGCCATTGCCAACACTCATACCGGTTACTACAGCGTCGGCGACATGACCCAGGGTCTGGGTTGGGAAATGTATCGCTACCCGATCAGCCTCGAGCGTTTGCTGGCCGGCAACTCCACGGAAATGGCCATGCAGCCGCACAAGGTGCAGTGGCTGACCCCGCCACAACCACAGGCGGAAAATGTGCTGATCAACAAGACCGGCTCTACCGGTGGATTTGGGACCTACGTGGCGTTTGTGCCATCGAAGGATGTCGGCGTGGTGATTCTGGCGAACAAGAACTTTCCGATTCCGGAGCGGGTGAAGATTGCTCACACGATCCTCAGCGTTTTGACCGACTGAAAATCAAAAGATCGCAGCCTTCGGCAGCTCCCACACCGATCCCATGTAGGAGCTGCCGAAGGCTGCGATCTTTTTGGCGGGCAATAAAAAATGGGCGACCTGTAGAGGTCGCCCATTTTTTGCTTCAGGCCATACCATCAGTCATCCGGCATTTCCGGTGGCTTGCTCGGTTTCGCCGGTTTGGCTGGCTTGGCGCCCTTCTCGCCTTTCTTGGCTGCCGGTTCGGCGGCAGTGGCCTTGGTTTCGGCGACCGTCGGTGCGCTGATTTCCTTTTCGCTGGCCGGCAGCGCATCAACAGTATCGAAGATCTTCTTCAGGTCCACCGATTTCGCTTCATCGCCAGAAGCCGAGAGTTTGGTTTCGCCGTCCTTGCCCAACAGAAACACTTTCGGGTACGCGCCGGCACCGAGTTTCAGCGAACGCAGCAAGGCCATCGTGTCCTGCTGGCCGAGATCCTTGCCATCGAGCTGACCGGCCATATTGAGGATGGTGTAGACCTTGATGTTGCGGTCAGTCACACCTTTCTTGTTCGCCGGATCCTCCAGCGACTTTTTCAGCCCCACCCACACCGGGTCGACGGTGCTTTGTGCGATCACGATCAACGGTCGGGCCCGTCCCATATCCCCGGCTATGGGCGAGTCGTTGTCAGCGGCGAACGAGGGGCCGGCAATCGCCAGCAAGAGTGTCAGGGTCAGTGACCTGATGAGCATGCGCATCTCCTTTTGATATCCACGCTCTAATGATTGCGCATCGCGGCGATTGTTCCGGGGTCGTGCCCGGCAAATATGTTTCGCCTTGTCAGAAGCTTAGGTCAGCCGCGTCATTGCGCAACCGCATCGGCGTAATCGTGACGCGGATTTGATTACCTTTTATGTGCGCATTAGGCTGGCCGTTCTGCCCATGAAATGGAGTTCACCCCATGCATGTTGACTACCTGTGCGATCACCCGTATTTGATTGAGGAACTGGCCGAACTCAATTTCCAGGAATGGGGTGAGTTCCGCCCCGGCGACACCCTTGAGGCCCGCACCGAACGGATGCGCGCCGCCTGCGGCAAGGGCGCGATTCCCAGCGTGGTGGTAGCCATTGAAGACGGCAGATTGCTCGGGGGCGCGCTGCTGATCGACAGCGACATGAAGATCCGCCCGCAACTGACGCCGTGGCTGGCGGGGGTCTACGTGAAATCAGAAGAACGCGGACGCGGGATTGCTTCGCAACTGGTGAACAGAATCGTCGCCGAAGCGGCGGCGTTGGGGGTGACCGAGTTGTATCTGTACACCGACGCCGCGCAATCGCTGTATGCGCGGCTGGGTTGGGAGGTGGTCGAGGATGTGGTTTACGAAGACCTGCCGGTGACCGTCATGAAATTCAGCATCGTTCATGCCCCAGTGTAGGAGCTGCCGCAGGCTGCGATCTTTTGATTTTGAAGGTCAAAAGATCGCAGCCTGCGGCAGCTCCTACAGGGGACTGTGGCGTTCCGAAGGGTTGGTTCAGAACGCCAGTTTGTAGCCGATCAACAGCAACATGGTCGCCAGGCACGGGCGCAGCAACTCATCGGAAATGCGTCCGGTCAGGTGGCTGCCGAGCCAGATGCCCGGCAGCGACCCCATCAGCAGGAAACCCAGCACGCCCCAGTCCATATTGCCCATGCTCGCATGGCCCAGACCCGCAACCAGGGTCAGCGGTACGGCGTGGGCGATTTCGGTGCCGACCAGGCGCCGGGTCGGCAACAGCGGATAGAGGATGAACAGCGCGACAGTGCCCAAGGCGCCGGCGCCGATCGAAGTCAGGGCGACCATGGTGCCGAGGATCAGACCGGTGATCACCGTCATCACGTTCAGGCGCGCACCGCTCGGGTTGTAGTTGCCGCCGGCGCGTCTGTGGGCGAATGCCAGCAAGCGCTTCTTGAACAGAATCGCCAGCGCGGTGGCGAACAGCACGAAGCCCAAGGCTTGTTTGATGATTGCGTTCATCGCGTCGGGCGCGGTGTGCAGGGTGCTGAGGAACCACAGGGTCATGGCCACCGCTGGCACGCTGCCCAGGGTCAGCCAGCCGGTGATGGCCCAGTCGATGTTGTCGTTCTTCTTGTGCACCAGCACGCCACTGGATTTGGTGATGGCCGCGTACAACAGGTCAGTGCCCACCGCTGTTGCCGGGTTGATGCCGAACCACAGCAGGATCGGCGTCATCAAGGAACCGCCGCCGACACCGGTCATGCCGACAATAAAACCCACCACCAGCCCGGCGATCACCAGGCCGAAATTTGCCAATTCCATTAAGACGTCCAGAAAACGACAGGAAAAATCTGGCCCGCAGCATAGCGATTTTTCATATAACCACATATATCAATGCGGTCTATCGTTATGCCTTTCAGCCACACCAATGATTCTCTGTGGGAGCGGGCTTGCTCGCGAAGGCGGTGTGTCATTCAACTCAAATAGTGACTGATCCATCGCCTTCGCGAGCAAGCCCGCTCCCACAAGGAAGATGTGGTGTCTGGTTGATCAATGCACGCGGCGGCCCGGTTTGAAACTGTGATGACGGTTGATCCACACCGTCGCCAGCGCAATCAGCGACAGGATCAACAGCGCCCACGGAAACGACATCGCCCCCGCCCGATCCAGCAGCAAGCCGCCAAACAGGCCGCCGCCGGCAATCGCCACGTTCCAGGAGGTGGTGAGCATCGCCTGCACCACGTCGACATGCTCGCCGGCCGAATCCGCCGCCGCCGTCAACAGCAACGTCGCCGAGCCGCCGAACGACAGCCCCCACACGGCCATGCAGGTGTAGATCAACCACGGTGACGGGGACATCAGCGCCAGCACCAGCGCGGTCACGGCAAACACCGCGAGGCTGATCAGGGTCAGCCAGCGCAGCCAGCGATCCACCAGCAGGCCGATGATCCAGATCCCGACCAGCGAACACAGGCCGAACACCAGCAGCACCAGATCGACCCGTTCGGCCAGTCCGGCCTGCATCAGAAACGGCGCAATGTAGGTGTAGAGAATGTTGTGCCCGAGCATCCAGGTCAGCACCACGAACAGCACCGGCCGCACGCCCGGCAGACGCAGCGATTGCAGCAGCGGCAGGCGTTCAGCGCTGGCCTGGCCGGGACGATCCGGCACCGCCAGCACAATCCACGCTGCCAGCACCAAGGCCAGCGCCGACATGATCCCGAACGAAGCGCGCCAGCCGATCAGGTTGCCCAGCCAGGTCCCCGCCGGGGTGCCCAGCGACAACGCCACCGGCGTGCCAAGCATGGCGATCGCGAGCGCCCGCCCCTGCTGATGCACCGGCACGATGCCACGGGCGTAACCGGCCATGATCCCCCATGACAAGCCCGCCGCCATTCCGGCAAGAAACCGCGAGGCCAGAGTCAGGCCGTAATGGCTGGAGAACGTGGTCACGGTGTTGAACACCAGGAAACCTCCCACCGTCATCAACAGCACCCGGCGCCGTGGCCAACCGCGAGTAGCGACGGTCAGCGGAATCGCCGCAACGATCGAGCCCAGTGCATACAGCGTCACCAGTTGCCCGGCGAGCACTTCGCTGACCCCGAGCCCGGCGCCGATTTGCGGCAGCAGCCCGGCGGGCAGGGTCTCGGTAAGAATGGCGATGAAGCCGGTCATGGCGAACGCCAGTAACGCGGCATACGGCAGTTTTTCTGTGCGGGTGGCGCGGTCGATACGACTGAATTCGGTGCTTGCGGAGTCGGTCATGACAGGTGCAGCTCCCTTTTGAGCTAATTTTTGTTTGAAACTGTATACAACTTACACCACCATCCCTGTAGGAGCTGCCGCAGACTGCGATCTTTTGATCTTCTTTTTTTAGAATCAAGAGCAAAAGATCGCAGCCTGCGGCAGCTCCTACAGGGTACGGGGCCGTTCACTGCACCGGGAGGAAATTCAGGAACAGCAGGCTCTGCGCGTAGTTCAGGCCGATGCGCCGGTAACGCTCATCAAGCATCTGCGTCAGCAGATCGAGGCGCGCGACGATCTTGCCGAACTCGGTGGCGAAACTCAGGTTGCTGCCCTCCTCCGAGATTTCGTTGGAGAACAACAGTGGCTGGCCTTCCTTGTTCTGGCGCTGGGCCAGAATCCACGTGGCTTTCTCGATGTTGCGCGCGGCGTTGTGGACGAAGGTCGGGTTGATGGCATCGGTCATATAGAACTCGACGCGATTACCGTGGGCGGTGACCAGCATGCTGCCGATGGCATAGATGAACGCGCCGACCCGGTCACCAAGAAACTCAGGGCTCATCGCATAGCTGAGCGCGGCCAGATCCTTGCGCCCGCCCAGCACCGGCAACGGTTGTTGCTGCTCGACCGCCAGACGCACCTGCTTCACCGCCGTATTGATGTCGAGGAAACCCGACTTGCGCAGCTCTTCCGGGTTGCGCAGGTACAGCTTGCCCATCAACCGGTACAGACTGTTGAGGTTGTCGCGCATCGCCAACGTAGCCATGCGGTCGACACTGGTCTGCAAAAATTCCTGCGGCTGACCGTCACGCATCTGCGCAAGAAAACCGTTGCCGTTCTGATGCGTGCAACCGCTGACCAACAGCGATGACAGACAGGCCAGCAACAGGCACGGGCGGCGAACAAATCGGGCGATCGGGTGAAAAACTCTCGGCATGAATTCTCGAACGGGCACATTCCTGCGCGGCGGGCGTCGCCGCATCCTGGCCATGGATAGAGCCGGCAATTGCGAAAAAGTGCAGTGGCGGATCTGCCCGGTCGATTGACGGCGAAAGATCGCCGGGGCAATTAGTCAGTCTTTATTGTTGAAATAAACGATTCATCAGCTATAAATCTTCTCCACATACACAAATAGATTGACTAGTACCGTGTAGGAGCTGCCGAAGCTGCGATCTTTTGACTTTCGTTTTTAGAATCAAGATCAAAAGATCGTCCGAACGCGGCCCGAGCCTCCGGCAGCTCCTACGGGGGAATTTTGGTGTTTTCAAAACAACAACAAAAAGGAAGGTCAACCATGCTTCAATCCCGTCACTTGCTCTCCGGCCTCGGACTGTCCCTGATGATCGCCACCCTCTCCGCCAACGCGGCCGGCCTCAGCGCCGAACACAAAGCCTTCGGCAACACCAACGACGGCACCCCCGTCGAGCAATACATCCTGCGCAACAGCCACGGCATGCAGGCAACCGTCATCACCTACGGCGCCACCCTGCAATCGCTGCTGGTACCGGACAAACACGGCAAAGCCGCCGACGTGGTGCTCGGCTTCGACGATGTTCAGGGCTACCAGAAAGGCACGGCCTACTTTGGCGCGACCATCGGCCGTTTCGGTAATCGCCTGGCCGACGGCGCCTTCGAACTCGACGGCAAGCGTTATCAGGTGCCACAGAACGACAAGTCCAACGCCTTGCATGGCGGCACGCTGGGTTTTGACAAAAAGGTCTGGAAAGCCGAACCGCTCAAGGACAAGGACTCGGTCGGCGTGACCCTGACTTACCTGTCGGCGGACGGCGAAATGGGCTTCCCCGGCAACCTCACCACGCAAGTGACCTATCGCCTGACCGACAGCAACGAACTGCGCATCGACTACCAGGCCAGCACCGATAAGCCGACGGTGCTGAACCTGACCAACCACAGCTACTTCAACCTCGCCGGCGCCGGCACTGGCGACGTGTTGAAACAGATCGCGACCCTGCACGCCAGCCGCTACACGCCGGTCACGGCCAAGCTGATCCCGACCGGCGAACTGGCACCCGTGGCCGGCACGCCGATGGACTTCACCCAGCCCACCGCCATCGGCACGCACATCAAGGCCGATCACCCACAGCTGAAATTCGCCGAGCCGCAACAGGGTGGCTTCGATTTCAACTGGGTGCTGGATACCAAAGGCGATGTCAGCAAAGTCGCCGCCGAGGTCAGCGATCCGCAGTCAGGGCGGCATCTGCAGTTGTTCACCAGCGAGCCGGGGGTGCAGTTTTACACCAGCAACTTCCTCGACGGCACGGTCAAGGGCAAGGGTGGCAAGGTTTATCCGCACTGGGGCGCGTTTACTTTGGAGACGCAGCACTATCCGGATTCGCCGAATCAGCCGAACTTCCCGAGCACGCGCCTCGATCCGGGGCAGACTTACAGCCATAGCGTGGTGTTGAAGTTTTCTGCTAAATGACACTTAGCCCGTGGCGAGGGAGCTTGCTCCCGCTGGCCTGCGCAGCAGGCCCCTGCTTTTTCAACTGAATGAAAAGCAAGGGCCGCTTCGCGCCCCAGCGGGAGCAAGCTCCCTCGCCACAGGTTCATCGTCCTCCATTGGAACCCCTGCGCTATCCTGCTGCCCACTAAGGTATCGACCATCAGCACAGGAGGTTTGAATGCGTACCCTTGAACTGGCAGGCGTGCAGGTTCCAGTGATTGGCCAGGGCACCTGGCGCATGGGCGAGGATCGCTCGGCGCACCAGCGTGAAGTGTCCGCGCTGCGCCAAGGCATCGAACTCGGCATGACCCTCATCGACACGGCGGAAATGTACGCCGAGGGCGGCGCCGAAACAGTGGTCGGCGAAGCCATTGCCGGTCTGCGTGACCAGGTGTTTCTGGTGAGCAAGGTCTACCCGCACAACGCCAGCCGCAAAGGCATCCCCCAAGCCTGCGAGCGCAGTCTGCGCCGGCTCGACACCGACTACATCGACCTCTATCTGCTGCATTGGCGCGGCCAGTATCCGCTGGAAGAAACCGTTGAAGCGTTCGAGCGCTTGCGCGAATACGGCAAAATCGGCCGTTGGGGCGTGTCGAATTTCGATGTCGACGACCTCGAAAAACTGGCCAACCCGGCCTGCGCCACCAATCAGGTGCTGTACAACCTGGAAGAGCGCGGCATCGAATTCGATCTGCTGCCCTGGTGCCAGCAGCAACGCCTGCCATTGATGGCGTACTGCCCGATTGGCCAAGGCGGCGCGCTGCTGGCTGAACCGGTGCTGAACCAGATTGCCACTCGTCACAACGTGACCCCGGCACAGGTTTCACTGGCGTGGATTCTGCGTCAGGATGGGGTGATTGCGATTCCCAAGGCTGTGCGACCGGAACACGTGCAACTCAATGCACAAGCGGCGCAGTTGCAACTGGATGCCGGGGATCTGGCGGCGCTGGATCAGGTATTCAAAGCGCCACAACGCAAGCGGCGGTTGGCGATGGTCTGAGTCGCTGGCCGCTGGCGAGGGCTTCGTCATGAGAAGCACTGATCAGTACGACCCGTTCAACCTTCAGCGTTTCGTCCAGGCGCAGGACCCGGTGTTCGAACGGGTCCAGCGTGAACTCGGCGAGGGGCGCAAGCGCAGCCACTGGATGTGGTTTGTGTTCCCGCAGTTCGCCGGGCTGGGCGGTAGCGAGATGTCCCGGCGCTTCGCCATTCAATCTGCCGAAGAGGCGCAGGCCTATCTGGCCCACGACCTGCTTGGCCCACGGCTGCGTACCTGCACGCAGTTGGTGCTGAACAGCCGTCAGCGTTCGATTGCCGAGATTTTCGGCCATCCCGATGACCTGAAGTTTCACTCTTCAATGACCCTGTTCGCTCAGTTTGGAACCGAAGACTGTCTGTTCAATCAGGCACTGCAACGCTACTTCCACGGCATCCTCGACGAATGGACCCTGCAACTGGTGGACTCAAAACAGGCCCAGTTGCCCCCCAATCAGGGTTGAGAAATCGTCGTCGACGAACGGCAGAATCGCATCCGCCACCGGTTGCAGCTGGCGGGTGATGTAGTGGTCGTAGTCGATCGCGGCGCGGCGCACTTCCAGCGGTTCCGGCCCGGCCAGGGTGATCACATAACTGATCCAGCCGCCGTTCTGATACTGCCGCGGGCGCCCGTGCTGCGCGTTGTAATCGTCAGCCAGCCGCGCCGCGCGCACATGCGGCGGCACGTTGCGTTCATAGTCGTCGAGGGTGCGGCGCAGGCGCTTGCGGTAGACCAGTCGCTCATCGAACTCGCCGGCCAGGGTCTTGCGCACGTAATCGCGCACGTAATCCTGATACGGCTTGCGCTGGAAGATCCGCTCGTACAGTTCCTGCTGAAACTGCCGGGCCAGCAGCGACCAGTCGGTGCGTACGGTTTCCAGACCCTTGTAGACCATTTCTTCACTGCCGTCGGCGCGGGTCACCAAGCCGGCGTAGCGCTTCTTGCTGCCCTCTTCCGCGCCGCGAATGGTCGGCATCAGAAAGCGTTTGTAGTGGGTTTCGTACTGCAATTCGAGGGCGCTTTGCAGGCCGTACTCCTCACGCACATGTTCGCGCCACCAGTCGTTGACGTGCTGGACCAGCGCCTGGCCGATCTGCGCCGCTTCCTCCTGCCCGTGCGCCCGGCGCAGCCAGACGAAGGTCGAGTCGGTGTCGCCGTAGATCACCGCGTGGCCCTGCGCCTCGATCAGCTGACGGGTGCGCAGCATAATCTCGTGACCGCGCAGGGTGATCGACGACGCCAGACGCGTATCGAAAAATCGGCAACCGCTGGAACCGAGCACACCGTAGAAGGCGTTCATGATGATTTTCAACGCCTGCGACAGCGGCGCGTTGTGCTCACGCTTGGCGGTCTCGCGGCCCTCGGCGACCCGCGCGACAATTGACGGCAGGCAATGCCGGGTGCGCGAGAAACGCGCACCGCGAAAACCCGGCACCGAATCGGCATCGTCCGGGTGTTGCAGACCTTCGATCAGACCCACCGGGTCGATCAGGAAGGTGCGGATGATCGACGGATACAGGCTCTTGTAATCCAGCACCAACACCGACTCGTACAGCCCCGGCTGCGAGTCCATGACAAAGCCGCCCGGGCTGGCCTGTGGCGGATTGGTGCCGAGGTTCGGTGCGACGAAACCCTGGCGGTGCATCAGCGGCATATACAGGTGAGTGAACGCCGCCACCGAGCCACCGCTGCGATCCGCCGGCAGGCCGGTGACGCTGGCGCGTTCGAGGAGAAACGTCAGCAGTTCGGTCTTGGCGAAGATTCGCGTGACCAGTTCGCAGTCCTTGAGGTTGTACTTGGCCAGCGCCGGTTTGTCCTCGGCGAACATGCGGTTGATCTCGTCCATGCGCTGGTACGGATTGTCGATCGCTTTGCCCTCGCCGAGCAGGGTCTGGGCGACGTTCTCCAGACTGAACGAGGGGAAACTCCAGGTCGCCGAGCGCAACGATTCGATGCCGTCGATGATCAGCCGCCCCGCCGCCGAGGCAAAGTAGTGTGTGCGACTGCCGTGTTCGCGCCACTGCATCTCTTCGCCGCCACGACCGATTTTCAGCGGCACGCCGAGGCGTCGCGCGTGTTCGTGGAGGATGCGCAGGTCGAACTGCACGACGTTCCAGCCGATGATCGCGTCGGGGTCGTGGCGGGCGAACCAGTCGTTGAGTTTCTTCAGGATCACCGTGCGCGAGTCGCAGTATTCGAGATCGAAGTCGACAATGCTCGCGTCACCGTTCGGCGCGCCGAGCATGTACACCTGACGCTGGCCGCAGCCTTCGAGCGCGATGGAGTACAGCTCGCCGGTTTCGGTGGTTTCGATGTCCAGCGAGACCAGGCGCAGTTTGGGCCGATAGTTGGCGTCGGGTTTGAGCTGGGAATTGAGCAACACACCGTCGGCATCGGGCGTGCCGTTGAACAACACCGGCGCGGTGATGAAGCGCTCCATCAGGTAGCGCTCCGGCGGGCGTACATCGGCTTCGTAAACGTCGACACCGGCGCGGTTGAGCGCGGTTTCCAGACGCATCAACTGGCCGTGTTGCTGGCAATACAGCCCGAGCACCGGGCGATGTTCGAAATCCTCCAGGGCCAGCGGGCGCAGTTCGACGTTCTTTTCATCGTGCAGCAGGCGCTCGGCCGCTTCACGCTGTTCGGCGGGGATAAACGCCACCGAGGTCTGCAGCGCCAGACGCACACGGCGCGGCCCGGCGTCGGTCGCCAGCCAGAACTCGACTTCGGTGCCGGCCGGGGTATCGCGCCAATGCCGGGTCAGGACGAAGCCCTGCTGTAAATCCACCACTGCAACCTCAGGAATTGAATCAGAGGGGCATTCTACGCTGCCGTTCAAGGGATAACCCCATTCACCTGTGGTGAGGGAGCTTGCTCCCGCTCGGCTGCGCAGCAGTCGTAAAACCAGGCAATGCGGTGCATCAGGCAAACCGAATTCTCAGAGTTTGGGCCTGCTACGCAGTCCAGCGGGAGCAAGCTCCCTCGCCACAGGGTTAGAGCAAAGCCGGAAAAACCGGCAAATGACGTTTTTTGCGTGCTATCTGCCGCTTTGCCACCTTGCCCTGCGCGCCAGCGTCTACGATGCTTGGAGAACAACGACAACACCTGAGTAACCGCCATGAAGACCGTCGCCCAACTGCTCAAGCTCAAAGATCAGAAAAATCAGGAAGTGCACCAGATCAAACCCGATCACATGGTGCTCGAAGCGCTGATGAAGATGGCCGAAAAGAACGTCGGCGCCTTGCTGGTGGTAGAAGACGACAAAGTGGTCGGCATCATCAGTGAGCGCGATTACGCACGCAAACTGGTGCTGCATGGTCGCTCTTCGGTCGGCACACCGGTGCGCGACATCATGGTCAAGGATGTCATCACCGTGGACACCCACCAGACCGTCGACACCTGCCTGGGCATCATGTCCGACAGACGCCTGCGCCACTTGCCGGTGGTGGAGAACGGCAAACTGATCGGCCTGCTGTCGATCGGTGACCTGGTCAAAGAGGCCATTGCCGAACAGGCGGAGCTGATCAAACAGCTGGAGCAGTACATTCGCGGGGAATGATCTCCTTCCCTCCGAGCACCGCAAATCCCCTGTGGGAGCGGGCTTGCTCGCGAATGCGGTGTATCAGTCAAAACATCTCTGACTGACAAACCGCATTCGCGAGCAAGCCCGCTCCCACATTGGTTTATGGGGTGTTCAGGAGGGCCAATGCCGGGCGAAGACCGGTGCCAGCACCGGATGCCGGTCAATGCGCTGCAACCACGCATGAAACCCTGGCCGCGTCTGGCGCAGGTGCTCGCGGCTCCCCGCCCAGCGCGTCACCACTGCCGCCAGCACGTCCAGTGCTCCCGGTTTTTCGTTGTCCAGGTACAGTTCGGCGGAAAACTGGTCGGCGAACACCTCCCAACTCCAGTGCAAACGCTCGCGGGCGCCGGCCATCAGGTTTTGCCGTGAGGACTCGTCCGGCATCACCAGCCAGCGCTCGGGGTAATCGATGACGCCGATGGCCGCGTAGCAATTGCTGACGATGTAGACCATGCCGCGAATCGCCTGATCGCGATCCGCCGCCTTGGCCGGCAACAGGCCGGACTCGGGAAAGCTCAGGCCCAAGTGAATCAGAATCGCCACACTCTCGGTGATCGCACTGCCATCGGGCAATTGCAGGGTCGGCACCTGCTTCAGTGGATTGAGCAGCGCCAGTGCCTCGGCGGCTTCGGTCGAGGCCTGGCTATCGATGAAGCGATAGGCGATCTGGCACAACTCCAGCGCCGCTTCGATCGCGGCAGCACCTGAATTGAGATGTCCGTAAAGTTGATACATGCCCCCTCCTCGATCTCGACAGGTCTGGTGTAGCCCTATTTATAGCGGGTGTATCGGCTTTGGCACATTTTTTCCATGCACTCGCGACTTGCGAATTCAAACCTCGCAAAACAGCGCTGGCGGTGCCCATCCCGCACCAAGAGCAATCATCGAACGCTATCCGCGTTCTTGTAAGGTGCGATACCGAACCAAAAGTTCGCGTATCCGAGCTGGCAACAAGGAGGTCACTGCGTGAATCTTCAATCGTTCTGCCGCATCACTACTGCCTGTGGGTATCAATTGGCGCAACGCCGAGTTCACCGCCACAGTCCCGGTAATCAATACATCTATCTTATTACCTGAACACGACAGTCCTGCACTGCGTCTGGCGCCATTGGCTGCGCCAGCGGCAATACACTATTTATTTTTTAAATACACCGCATGAAGTTATTGCACAAACGAGCAACCAACGACCGGCAACAGGATTGTCGAACAATAACTTAGGGCTTTTTGTTATTGCACCAAAAGCGCACTCCCGAGCATAACTAACCAACATTTAAAACAGTGATTTCAAATGAACAAGAACAAGGAATACAGCCTGTGACCCGCTAATCCATTGACTCGCACCAAATCAGTCCGCCGCGCACCATCAAGTGCCCTGGCGGACCCGAGCTCTGAGGCTCTATCTGGCTAATTTGCCGGATACAGCGCCAGGCCTGACTCGCCTGTAAAAAAGCCCCGGGATTCGGGGCCGTGGACAGTCACGCATTAAAGAAAACTTGTCTCGCCAGTAAAACTTATATAAATGCGACATGGGTAACAGCCATGAAATAACCGCTGTACATTTTCGTAACATTTGGCACAGCGGTTGCAAAACGAATTTCGAACACAACATCTGTAGGAGCTGCCGCAAGCTGTGATCTTTGCTTTTTAAGATCAAAAGATCGCAGCCTCCGCAGCTCCTGCATAAAGCACAAGAACAACCAAGGAATGGCTAATGAACACTCGAAGTCGATGGCGCTAAGCCAGTAACTGTCAGCAAGCCTTGTTCAATAGATAGTTCAACTATCGGCCTGCGCACACCTTGAAGAAAGTTGCACCCACCCACTCGAACATCCCCCCTATGTTCGGACGGCAGCTTATTGCCCTTCATCAACCCGAGGGAGCTTTAATGAACGATGCGGTAAAGCACAGAACCCTGCCGGGGCCGTTACGGCAAGCGCCGATCCCGCCGCCACCGGACAGGCCGGCCTTCGCAGCCAACACGTCGCAACCCGGCGGGTTGAATAAACAGCAGATGCTGTTGCTGGTGGCTGTGTCGGCGCTGATACACGGCGGCGCCTGGTGGTTTCTCCAGCAGACTCGACCCGAGCCACTGCCAACACCGCCGCAGATCCCGGAAATGACTGTCGAGTTGAGCAGCCCGACACCGCCTGCGCCGCCCACGCCGGAGCCACCACCGCCACCGCCGCCCCCTCCACCCCCGGAGCCTGAACAACCGGTGGAAGACGAAGACGCGGTCAAGCCACCGCCCAAACCGGTAGAGAAGCCCAAGCCGATCGAAAAGCCGAAGCCGCTCGAGAAGCCCAAACCGGTGAAGAAAGTCGAGCCACCGAAAGCTCCGCCAGCCCCGGCACGACCCGCCGCTCCGGCTGCGCCGCCCCCACCGAGCGCGCCACCGGCCCCTGCCGCCGCGCCCGGCCCGGTCAAGGAATCGGCAGCGATTTCCGGTCTCGCCAGCCTCGGCAACCCGCCGCCGGAGTACCCGTCGCTGGCGCTGCGGCGCAATTGGGAAGGCAGCGTGGTGCTGCGTATTCAGGTGCTGGCCAACGGTCGCGCCGGCTCGGTGACAGTGACCAAGTCCAGCGGCAAGCCGCAACTGGATGACGCCGCCGTCGCGGCGGTGAAGAACTGGAAATTCATTCCGGCCAAGCGCGGTGACACGCCGATTGACGGTTTCGCCACCCAGACCATCGATTTCAAATTGCCGCAATAACGGCAAACCCAACTCATAACCGACTTAATGCAAGCGAGGTGTAGCCATGAACTCTTCACTGTCTTCGATGATTGTCCCCGGTGTGCTCTGGGGCCTGGTGCTGTTTTCCGTGGTCAGCTGGGCAATCCTGCTGGTCAAGTCGGCGCAGTACCTGCGCCAGAAAGCCCAGAACAAACAGTTCAGCAAAGCTTTCTGGGGCGCGCCGGACCTGCTTACCGCCGCCGAACACGCCAGCCAGTATCCGGGCTCGCTGGCGCGCATCGCCAGCAGCGGTTTCGAAGCCTTGCTGGTGGAAGAATCGCCGCGCACCACGCAACAACTGGCGCACACCATCAACCGTTCCGATCGCCTGGAACGCAACCTGCGCCAGCAGATCCAGAAAGAACGCCGCTCCCTGGAAAACGGTCAGGCGATCCTCGCCAGTATCGGCAGCACCGCGCCGTTCATTGGTCTGTTCGGCACCGTGTGGGGAATCATGGAAGCCCTGCAAAGCATTGGCGAAACCGGTTCGGCCAGCCTTGAAGCGGTCGCCGGCCCCATCGGCCATGCGCTGATCGCCACCGGCGTGGGGATCGCCGTCGCGGTCCCGGCGGTGCTGATTTACAACTTCTTCCTGCGCCGGTTGAAACTCGCCTCGGCGGACATGGATGACTTCGCCCACGACTTCGACGCCCTCGCCTCACGCAGCGCGTTTTCCATCAGCCGCCAGGCCATCGCCAGCAAAACCACAGCCGCCGTGCGGGAGGCCAGCTGATGTCCTTTTCCACGCAAGACAGCGATGAAGTGCTCAGCGAAATGAACGTCACCCCGCTGGTGGACGTGATGCTCGTGCTGCTGGTGGTGTTCATCGTCACCGCGCCGCTGATGACCAACGCGATCAAGGTCAACCTGCCGAAAACCGACGCCGTCGCCCCCGCCGAGAAGAAAGACCCGGTGGTGGTCAGCGTCGATCAGGATGGCAAGTTCTACCTGGCGAAAACCGAACTGGCGCCGGAATCGCTGGAAGCCAGCCTCAAGGAGGTCAAGGCCAAGGACGCCGAAGTGCGCGTGCAGCTGCAGGCCGACGCCAACGTCAACTACGGCCAGGTGGCCAAGGCCATGGCCTCCATCGAACGCTCGGGCATCAGCAAGATTTCGGTGATGACCACCCACTGAGTGCGGTGCCGGGCGCGCATTGAGAGTCGCGCCCGGCACCGCTGAAGAATCCCGTCGCAATCAGCCGACCGAAAAAACGCAACGCGTGCTCGGAGGGGATCGGCTTGCTTGAAGAAAGTGGTTTTTCGCGGCGCGGCACCCCCGTGACCTGCGCAATCAGGGCTCACAAGGCCATTTCGATAACGTCTAATAAAGTCGGAAACAACCATGCTGATGAACACTCCACGCTTTACGCTCAAACCTTTGGTGGCCACGATCTCTCGTCACCGTTTTGTTCCGTTGTATCTGGTGGCCATGGGGATGGGCGCCGGGGCAGTGCAAGCCGCCGAGGATGACAACGCGGCCGTGCCCGCTGCGGCAGCGGTGGTGGCGCCGACCACGCAACTGCAACGGGTGGAAGTGACCGGCTCGGCGATTCGCCGGGTCGATGCGGAAACGGCGGTGCCGATCACCATTCTCAAGGCCGATGAGCTGCGCAAACAGGGCGTGACCACCACCGCCGAACTGGTGCAGCGGATCACCGGCAGCCAGTCGATCAACAACAGCGCCGGTTCGGTCGGCGCCGCCACCGGTGGCGCTTCGTTTGCCGACATGCGCGGCATCGGCGCGAACAAGACCCTGGTGCTGCTCAACGGTCGACGGCTGGCCAACAATGCCTTGTCCGGCACCAACTCGGCCGGCGGCGCGGTGGATCTGAACATGATCCCGTTTGCCGCCATCGAACGCGTGGAGGTCCTGCGCGACGGCGCGTCAGCCTTGTACGGCACCGACGCCATCGGCGGCGTGATCAACTTCATCACCAAGAAATCCATGACCGACGGCCAGCTCACCCTCGGTGGCGAAACCCCGACCCACAGCGGCGGTGGCGCCAGCAAAGACATGAGCGCCAGCTGGGGCTACGGCGATCTGGAGCAAGACCGCTTCAACGTGCTCGGCGTGTTCAACTACAACAAGCAGCAGAACCTCGACGCCAACGACCGCTCCTTCGCCCGCGACTATGTGCCCGGCCGTGGTCTGGATCAGACCTCCGGCACCGCGTTCCCCGGCAACTACAGCCAGAACGGCAACGCCACCAACCCGTTGGCCAACAGCAATTGCAACGGACCCAACCTGGTGGCCCGCGACGGCTTATGCCGCTTCAGCACCCGCGAATACATCGACCTGATTCCGCAAACCGAAAAGACGTCGTTCTTCGGCAAGACCACCGGCAAGCTGGCGGACGACCACAACGTCAACCTCGAATACTTCTGGTCGCGCAACAACAACGCCACGGCGGTCGGCCCGGCACCGCTCACCGGCCTGAGCCTGGATTCCTCGTCGCCCTACTACCCCGGCAACGGCATCACGCCAGGCCCGACCGGCTTCGCCCTCGACCCGACGCAACCGGTCGACGTCAACTGGCGCGAAACCGCCGCCGGCCCGCGCGAATCGAAAGACCAGAACACCAGCCAGCGCTTTCTGCTGAGCTTCGACGGGCTGGTCGGCGGCTGGGATTACAACGTCGGCGCCTCGTACAATCAGAACAAAATCGTCTCCAGCGTCACCAGTGGATATGTCAGCGATCAGGCGATGATCAACGGTCTGGCCAGCGGTCTGCTCAACCCGTTCGGCCCGCAATCCGCCGCCGGTCAGCAGTACATCGACCAGGCCATGTACCACGGCGCCTACTCCACCGCCGTCGGCCGCGTCGCCGGTTTCGACGGGCGGATCAGCCGCGAGATCGGTGACTGGTTCGGTGCCGGCCCTTCCGGTCTGGCGCTGGGCGGCGAGTACCGCAAAGAGAAATTCCACCAGGATTTCGAGTCGTTTGCCGGCGACATCCAGAGCCTCGGTATCGACCCGGCCGGCAGCGTCGAGGGCGACCGCAGCGTGAAAGCCGCGTACGCCGAAATCAACGTGCCAGTGCTCGACAGCCTGGAATTGTCCGCCGCCGTGCGTCACGACAAATACAGCGACTTCGGCAGCACCACCAACCCGAAATATTCGTTCCGTTATCAGCCGCTCAAGGAGCTGGTGGTGCGCGGCGCGTACAGTGAAGGCTTCCGTGCGCCGTCACTCTACGAGCTGTATTCGCCGCGCAGCATCACTTACACCCAGGGCTACTACAACGATCCGGTGCTGTGTACTGGCGGCGTGGTGCAACCGGGCGGCAACGGCGGGCGCGATTGCGGCCAGCAGTTCCTCAACCAGATCGGCGGCAATGAAGATCTGGCCCCGGAGAAGGCGCGCAACGTGACGCTGGGCTTCGTCTACCAACCGGTCAGCAACCTGTCGGTGGGTCTGGATTTCTGGTGGATTCACATTTCCAACCAGATCCAGCCGTTCCCCGAATCCACCGTGTTCGATCAGGCCGGCAGCTACCCGGATCGCTTCGTGCGCAACGCCGACGGCACGCTCAACTACATCGTCACCGGCAACGCCAACCTCGGCATCGTCGAGACCAACGGTGTCGATGTGTCGCTGGACTACCGCTTCCCGAACACCCCTTACGGCCAGTTCGGTCTGGGCCTGCAAGGCACCTACGTCGACAGTTACGACTTCCAGAGCACCATCAAAGGCCCGTTCACCGACAAGGTCGGCGACTTCGAAGGGGACGGCGTGATCGCGCGCTGGAAACACAACCTCACCGGCAGCTGGACCTTCGGCGCGGCTCGCGCGTCGCTGACCAACCGCTTCACCACCGGCTACAACGACTACGACCGCGATACCCATGCGCGCGTCGCGTCGTATTCGGTGTGGGACCTGTCGGCCGGCTACACCTTCAACAAGGTGCTGGACGTGGATGCCGGGATGAAGAACATGTTCGACCGCAACCCGCCATTCACCAACCAGGCCTACAACTTCCAGAGCGGCTATGACCCGCGCTACACCGACCCGCTGGGCCGCACGCTGTTTGCGCGCATGACGTATCACTTCTGACCGAGAGCACCGGATGTCTCTCCTGTGGGAGATGTTCCACTGTGGGAGGGGGCTTGCTCCCGAAGGCGGAATATCCGTGAAGGGTGTGTTGACTGACACACCGCCTTCGGGAGCAAGCCCCCTCCCACAGTAGATCTCCCACAGGTTGAGCTGAGCTTTTCCAGGGATTTTGAGGAGTGATTGCATGAGTTTTTTGCGCAACATGGCTGGCCTGCTTTTGGGCGGTGCGCTGCTATGCAACGGGACATCGGCAATGGCCGCCGGCAGCTACGCAATGACGGTATACGGCGAGGCGCCGAAGTATCCGGCGGGTTTCGAGCATTTCGATTTCGTCGATCCGCACGCGCCCAAGGGCGGTTCGCTCAGTCGCGCGTCGATGGAAATCGGCCAGTACAACTACATCACTCCGTATGCCGATCAAGGCATTTCCGTGGTGCAGGTCAACGACTGGGTGTATGCGCCGCTGGCGTTCCGTTCGCTTGACGAGCCCTACACCGTTTACGGTCTGGTCGCGCAACAGATGGAACGCGATCCCGAAGGCCTTTGGGTGCGCTTCACCCTCAACCCCAAGGCCCGCTTTGCCGACGGCACGCCGATCACCGCCGAGGACGTGCGCTACACCTTCAACCTGCTGATGACCAAGGGCAGCCTCAGTTATCGCCAGCAATACGCCGATGTGCAGGAGGTGCTGATCGAGAATCCGCAGCAGATTCGTTTCACTTTCAAGAACAACCTCAACCGCACCCTCGCGCTGGATCTGGCGACGCTGCGCGTGGTGCCCGAGCACTGGTGGCAGACTCGCGATTTCGCCAACGGCGGCGGCTTCGAGCCACCGCTGGGCAGCGGCCCGTATCGGGTGAGCAAGGTCGATGCGGGGCGCAGCATCAGTTTCCAGCGCGACCCGGACTGGTGGGGCAAGGACCTGCCGGTCAGTCGCGGGATGTACAACTTCGACACGCTCACGGTGAATTTCTACGGCGACACCGACGTCGCCCGCCAGCTGTTGCAGGCCGGGGCGTTCGACTACAACCGCGAGTTTTCCTCGTCCGGTTATGTGGTGGGTTACGACAGTCCGGCGCTGCGTGACGGGCGCTTGCAACAGGCGATCCTCGCCCCGGAAAAACCGACGGCGGCCCAAGGCTTCGTGTTCAACCTGCAAAACCCGATTTTTCAGGATCGCCGCGTGCGTCAGGCGATCAGCCTGCTGTGGGATTTCGAATGGACCAACAAGCAGATGATGCGCGGCTTCTACGTGCGCCAGAACAGCTTCTGGCCGAAGAGTGAAATGGCCGCGACCGCCCTGCCTGACGCCGAGGAACTGAAGATCCTCGAACCGTTGCGCGGGCAGATTCCCGACGAGGTGTTCACCACGGTGTATCAGGCGCCGAAAACCGACGGCAGCGGCTACATCCGCGACAAACAGTTGCAAGCCCTGAAGCTGCTCGCCGAGGCCGGCTGGACGCCGCATAACAATCGGTTGCTCAACGCCGCAGGCGAGCCGCTGGAGTTCACCTTCCTCGACGGTCAGGGCGGTTTTGATCGCATGCTGTTGCCGTTCAAACGCACCCTCGCGCAGATCGGCATCACCCTGAATTTGCGCCGGATTGATTCGGCGCAATACGTCAATCGGCTCAATGCCCGCGACTACGACATGATCGTCACCAGTTTTCCGCGCAGTGGCGATCCGATCGTCTCCCCCGGCCGCGAGCTGTACAGCCTGTACGCCTCGCAAAGTGCCACGCAAGTCGGCAGTTCGAACTCGATGGTGCTGGCCAACCCGGCGGTCGATCAACTGATCGACGGGCTGGTCAAGGCCGACACCCGCGAAGCCATGGTGCATTACGCCCGCGCCCTCGACCGGGTGCTGCAATGGGGTTACTACATGATTCCCAACTACTACTCCAAAGGCACGCCGACGGTGTATCAGAACCGCTTCGGCATGCCGTCGGTGCAACCGGCGTACGACGAAGGCCTCAACACCTGGTGGGAGGTCTCGGCCAAGCCGTTGACCACGCAACAGATGCACACCCAACTCGCGGGGGGCCAGTGACATGCTGCGTTATCTGAGTCGACGTTTGCTGCTAATCATCCCCACGCTGCTGTGCATTCTGGTGGTCAATTTCCTGATCGTGCAGGCCGCGCCGGGCGGCCCGGTGGAGCAAGCCATTGCGCGTTTGCAAGGCTTCGGCGGACACAATATGGGCGGCGGTGGCGAAGTCGCCGCGGTTGGCGGTGCCGGGCGCAGCAGCCGTGGCCTCGATCCGGCGCTGATCGAGGAAATCAAACACCACTACGGTTTCGACAAACCGATGCACGAACGCCTGTGGCTGATGCTGAAAAACTACGCCCAGCTGGATCTGGGCAGCAGTTTTTTTCGCGGCGCCAAAGTCACCGATCTGATCGCGCAGAAACTGCCGGTGTCGTTGTCACTCGGCCTGTGGGCGACGCTGATCACCTACCTGATTTCGATCCCGCTGGGCATCCGCAAAGCAATCAGGAACGGCAGCGCATTCGATGTCTGGAGCAGCACGGCGATCATCATCGGCTACGCGATGCCGGCATTTCTGTTTGCGATTCTGCTGATCGTGGTGTTCGCCGGCGGCAGCTACGTCAACTGGTTTCCGGTGCAGGGTCTGGTGTCGGACAACTTCGACAGCCTCAGTACATTGGGCAAGATCGGCGACTACCTCTGGCACCTGGTGCTGCCGGTCACGGCACTGGTGATCGGTGGGTTCGCCACCCTGACCATCCTCACCAAAAACAGCTTCCTCAACGAGATCAGCCGCCAGTACGTGATCACCGCGCGGGCCAAGGGTCTGACCGAGCGCCGCGTGCTTTACGGCCATGTGTTTCGCAACGCCATGCTGCTGGTGGTGGCCGGGGTGCCCTCGGCGCTGATCGAGGTGTTCTTCGCCGGTTCCTTGCTGATCGAAACCATCTTCAACCTCGACGGCCTCGGGCGCATGAGTTACGAGGCGGCGGTGTCACGTGACTACCCGGTGGTGTTCGGCGCGTTGTTCCTGTTCACCCTGTTCGGCCTGTTGATCAAGCTGATCGGCGACCTCAGCTACACCCTGCTCGACCCGCGCATCGACTTCTCGGCGAGGACTGCCTGATGTTCACACTCTCCCCTCTGGGTCAGCGCCGGGTCGCGCAGTTCAAGGCCAATCGCCGTGGGCGCTGGTCGTTGTGGCTGTTCCTCGGGCTGTGCCTGATCTGCCTCGGTGGCGAACTGATCGCCAACGACAAGCCGTTGCTGATCCGCTACCACGGCGCCTGGTACTTCCCGATTCTCAGCGATTACCTGGAAACCGATTTCGGTGGCGAGCTGCCGTTTCAGCCAGATTACGCCAGCGCTTACGTGCACTCGCTGATCGAGGATCAGGGCGGCTGGATGCTGTTTCCGCCGATCCCGTTCAGCTACGACACGGTCAATTACGACCTGACTGAACCGGCACCCAGCCCACCCTCTTCGAGCAATTGGCTGGGCACCGACGATCAGGCCCGGGACGTGTTGGCGCGGGTGATTTTCGGCACACGAATTTCGATTCTGTTTGCGCTGATCCTCACCGGCATCAGTGCGTTGGTCGGCATCGTTGCCGGGGCGTTGCAGGGTTATTACGGCGGCTGGGTCGATTTGCTCGGGCAGCGCGTGCTGGAGATCTGGTCGGGGCTGCCGGTGCTGTACCTGCTGATCATTCTGTCCGGGTTTGTCTCGCCGAGTTTCTGGTGGCTGCTGGGGATCATGGCGCTGTTTTCCTGGCTGGCGCTGGTGGATGTGGTGCGCGCCGAGTTCCTGCGTGGACGCAATCTGGAATACGTCAAAGCCGCGCGGGCGCTGGGCCTGACCGACAGCGAACTGATGCTGCGGCACATCCTGCCCAACGCGATGACCTCCACCCTGACCTACCTGCCGTTCATTCTGACAGGCGCCATCGCCACCCTCACCGCCCTGGACTTCCTCGGTTTCGGCATGCCGGCAGGCACTGCTTCGCTGGGCGAACTGATCGGCCAGGCCAAACGCAATTTGCAGGCACCGTGGCTGGGGCTGACGGCGTTTTTTGCCTTGGCGCTGATTTTGTCTTTATTGGTATTCATCGGTGAGGCTTGCCGAGATGCGTTTGATCCACGATCTTGATCCAGGGAGCTGACATGCAAAACAATTTGATCGAGATCCGCGACCTGCGTGTTGCCTTTGGCGAACAGACGGTGGTGCACGGTTTGAACCTCGATATCCGCCGTGGCGAATGCCTGGCGCTGGTCGGTGAGTCCGGCTCGGGCAAGTCGGTCACGGCACATTCGATTTTGCGCCTGTTGCCGGGAAAAACCGTCAGCAGCAGCGGTTCGATTGCGTACAACGGGGTGAACTTGCTGGACGCCAGCGAGCAGCAGATGCGCGGTTTGCGCGGCAACCGGATTGCGATGATTTTTCAGGAGCCGATGACCTCGCTCAATCCACTGCACACCGTGGAACGACAGGTCAGCGAAGTGCTGGAGATTCACAAGGGCCTCAAGGGCCGCGCCGCCCGTGAGCGTACTTTGGAATTGCTCGAACTGGTGGGCATTCGCCAACCGCTGCAGCGCTTGAAAGCCTACCCGCATCAGCTCTCCGGCGGTCAGCGGCAACGGGTGATGATTGCGATGGCGCTGGCCAATGAGCCGGAACTGCTGATCGCCGATGAGCCGACCACGGCGCTGGACGTCACCGTGCAGCAGAAGATTCTCGAGCTGCTGATCGAGCTGCAACAGCGGCTCGGCATGTCGATGCTGCTGATCAGTCACGATCTGAATCTGGTGCGGCGCATCGCGCAACGGGTGTGCGTGATGCGCCACGGCGAAGTCGTCGAACAGGCCGACTGCGCGACGCTGTTTCGCGCGCCGCAGCACCCTTACAGCCGCTTGCTGATCGAGGCTGAACCAAGCGGTGCGCCGGTGCCGAGTCCGTACCAGCACAACCTGCTGGAAGTCGATGATCTGAAGGTCTGGTTTGCCCTGCCCAAGGCCTTGTTCAGTCGTTCGCAGGCGTATATCAAAGCGGTGGACGGGGTCAGTTTCCGCCTGCAACGCGGCAAGACGTTGGGGATTGTCGGCGAGTCCGGTTCGGGCAAATCAACGCTGGGCCAGGCCATCCTGCGGCTGGTGGAATCCGAGGGCGATATCCGCTTCGGCAACAAGCAACTGAGCCTGCTCAATCAACGCTTGATGCGGCCCTTGCGACGGCAGATTCAGGTGGTGTTCCAGGACCCGTTCGGCAGCCTGAGCCCGCGCATGTCGGTGCAGCAGATCATTGCCGAAGGCTTGCTGACCCACGGCATCGGCACCGAGGCCGAGCGCGAAGCAGCGGTGATTCGCGTGCTGGAGGAAGTCGGCCTCGACCCCAAGAGTCGCCATCGCTATCCCCACGAATTCTCCGGCGGCCAACGCCAGCGCATCTCCATCGCCCGTGCACTGGTGCTGGAGCCGGCGCTGATCCTGCTCGACGAACCGACTTCGGCGCTGGATCGCACGGTGCAGAAACAAGTGGTGGACCTGTTGCGGCAATTGCAGATCAAGCATGGACTGACGTATCTGTTTATCAGTCATGACTTGGCGGTGGTGCATGCGCTGGCCCATGACTTGATGGTGATCAAGGATGGCAAGGTGGTGGAACAGGGCTCGTCGCGGGAGATTTTTGCCGCACCGCAGCATCCCTATACCCAGGAATTGCTGACAGCCTCCGGCCTCAAGACCGACACAAATCCCTGTGGAAGCGGGCTTGCTCGCGAATGCGATATGCCTGTGACATGAATATCGACTGGCAGGACGCCTTCGCGAGCAAGCCCGCTCCCACAGGGGGGGATTGGTGGATGTGGAAAATTTTTTTCAGACACTGCATCCAAACGCCTCCGTCACGGGTAGTCCCTGTAACAGCCCTCGTCGGCTGTCAGCGGTCTACCCCTTTCGGAGATAACACTGATGAACATCACTCAACTGATTGGCCTCACCGGTTTGCTCGCCCTGTCCTCGACAACCTTCGCCCAAAGCAACTATCCCGACGCAATCAAAGTCCCGGACGGTCACAAGATCGCCCTGGAAACCACCGGCGTCGGCGAGATCACTTACGAATGCCGCGACAAGCCCAACGCGGCCGGGCAGACCGAATGGACTTTCGTCGGCCCTAAAGCGGTGCTCAATGATCGCAGGGGCAAACAGGTCGGCACCTACTTTGGCCCGCCCGCCACCTGGCAGGCCAAGGACGGTTCGAAAGTCACCGGCACGCAACTGGCAGTCGCGCCGTCGAGCCCGGGCAACCTGCCCTATCAACTGGTCAAGGCCAATCCCGCTGACGGCAAAGGCGCGATGAGCGGCGTGAGCTACATCCAGCGTGTCGCGCTCAAGGGCGGCGTAGCACCAGGCAGCGAATGCACGGCGGCGAACAAGGGCAAGCAGGAAGTGGTGAAATATCAGGCCGACTACATTTTCTGGGCGGCGAACTGACTTTCCGATCCCGCACAAATCTTCCTTGTGGGAGGGGGCTTGCTCCCGAAGGCGGCGTGTCAGCCACCCTCTCGTTCACTGACACACTGCATTCGGGAGCAAGCCCCCTCCCACACAGGCGTCCACAGAGACACCCGGGTTGTCTGGATGTTTGCCGAATGTGAGCTAGATTGCACCCCATGTCTTTGCCTGAACCGGTGTTTGATTACGAAGCCCGTCTCGCTGCCTGTGCCCGCGGCGAGCAGTCGGCCCTGCGCGATTTGTACGTGCAGGAAGGCCCGCGCCTGCTCGGCGTGGCAAAACGACTGGTGCGTGACGCGGCGCTGGCCGAAGACATCGTGCATGAAGCGTTCATCAAGATCTGGAACGGTGCGGCGCAATTTGATCCGGCGCGCGGTTCAGCGCGTGGCTGGATGTTCAGCGTGACCCGGCATCTGGCGTTGAACCTGCTGCGTGATCAAAGTCGGGAGGCGCCGTTCAACGAAGACCACAATGCCGTGCCTGACGAGGACGCCTTCGATGTGCAGGGCCATTCGGCGCGGATCCATCGTTGCCTGGAACAACTCGACCCGCAGCGGCGAAGCTGCATCCTCCACGCCTATGTCGACGGCTACAGTCACGCGCAGATTTCCGCGCGCCTGGACACGCCGCTGGGCACGGTCAAAGCCTGGATCAAACGCAGCCTCAACGCTTTGCGGGAGTGCATGGGATGACCATCGAATCGGCGCAGGAACGTGATGAACTGGCCAGTGAATACGTGCTCGGCACCCTGTCGGCGCCGGAGCGTGAAGCACTGCAACAGCGCTTGCCCCACGAGCCCGAACTGCAAGCGGCGGTGGATGCCTGGGAGCGACGCTTGCTCGACCTGACCGAATTTGCCGGGACGCAGCAGCCCTCGCCGCACTTGTGGCCGCGCATCGAGCGCAGTGTCGAGCGGTTCGCGCGAAAAGCGCCGGCTGAGCCGTCAACCTCGTGGTGGAATCTGCTGCCGCTGTGGCGCGGCTTGAGTGCGGCCGGCTTGGTCGCCACATTGGTTTTGGGCTCGATCCTGCTGACTCAGACCACTCCGAAGCCGAGTTATCTGGTGGTGCTGGTCGCGCCGCAGGACAAGGCGCCAGGCTGGGTGATTCAGGCCAGTAATCCACGGGAAATTCAGTTGATCCCGCTGGGCGTGGTCGAAGTGCCGGCGGACAAGGCGCTGGAGTTCTGGACCAAGGCTGACGGCTGGCAAGGGCCGGTGTCGCTGGGGCTGGTCAAGCCAGGCGAGGCGCTGTCGGTGCCGCTGGACAAGCTGCCGCCGCTGCAACCGAATCAGCTGTTCGAGCTGACGCTGGAAGGCGCCAATGGCTCGCCGATCGGTAAACCGACCGGGCCGATTCAGGCGATTGGTCGCGCGGTCAAAGTGCTGTGACGGCCTCTCACCCGCCCCTCGCCATGCAGCGTTTGTAGCGCTCATCGACGCGTTTGGCGAACCATGCCGTGGTCAGCTTGCGGGTGATTTTCGGGCTCTGCAGGACGATCCCCGGCAACACCGCACGCGGTAAGGTCTTGCCTTCGGCCTTCTCGGCCAGTTCGAACACCCGCTGGTAGAGTTTGGTCTCTTCGAATTCCAGAGTCTTGCCCTTCTCCAGTTGATCGCGAATCGTCGGGTTGCGCATGCCCAGCGACTTGCCGAGGGTGCGCACCGCCAGTTCGGTGCTGCCGGGCATGATCGAGTCGTAACGGATCAAGTCGCCATCCAGCGCCAGCGGGATGCCCGAGGCTCGGCTGACGGCGTTCTGAAACGCGGCATTGCGGCTGGCGTACCAACCGGCGTTGAAGTCGGCGAAGCGGTACAGCGGCTCGCGATAACTCACCGGATAGCCAAGCAAATGCGCGATGCCGAAGTACATGCCGCCACGGCGGGTGAACACTTCGTGGCGGATGGTGCCGTTGACCGGGTATGGATAATCCTTGGCGTGCTGCTCGGCGAATTCGATGCTGACCTGCATCGGTCCGGCGGTGTGTACCGGGTTGAAGCCACCGAACAAGGTGCGGCCCATCGGTACCATGCCGATGAAGTCGTCGAAGATCGCGCTCAACTCTTTCTCGCTGCGCGCCGCGTTCAGACGTTCGCTATAGGTTTTGCCGGTGGGCGAACGCACCGCCAGCGCGGCGCTGACCAGCATCCCGGGGATGTGCGCCTTGCCGGCGCGGCGGTCGATTTCGTCGCGAGCGATCTTGCCCAGCCCCGGCACCGTCGGGTCAACCTGATAGGTCGATTCCTGCTCGGCCACGGCCAGCACCGAACAGAGGTTTTGTGTGGTCGGGCTGATGTGCTGCGCGGCGAACGCGGCGTAGATATCGGTGGCCCAGCCCTGGCGGTCGGGCACTTTCGCCGGCATCAGCCGCACGATTTCGGCCTTCACTTCGGCCGGGGCTCGCGGTGCCGGCTCCTGGCTGCGCTGGCCGGCGCAACCGGCGAGCACCAGCAGCGCGGCGAGGGTAATGAGTAATCGCATGTTGCTTCATCCAATCCAATAAGCCGAAACCACCATACACAATCCCTGTAGGAGCTGCCGCAGGCTCGGGTGTTTTCAGGGGTGATGACAAACTGATTGCAAAGCGTTACTGAGAAAACCTATCATTTGCGCCTGGAGTCGCATTTGCGCAAGGAGTTCCCGCGCCGCCCTATTTTTTCTTACCGGCCACGCGCCTCCAGGTACGAACACATGCCCGCTTCAGTTCGCCTCGCTGTCCCGTTTCGCCCAACGCTGCTCGCCCTGCTGTGCTCACTGACCGTCACCGCCCACGCTGCCGATGAAGATGCCAAGGCGCTGGTGCTCGACAACGTCAACATCAATGCCCAAGCCCCGACGCCCAACGCCCTGCCTCCGGTCTACGCCGGCGGTCAGGTAGCGCGTGGTGGTCAGCTCGGGGTGTTGGGCAATCAGGACATGATGGACGTGCCGTTCAGCGCTGCGTCGTACACCGAACAGCTGATTCAGGATCAGCAGGCCGAAGACGTTGCCGACGTGTTGCTCAACGATTCATCAGTGCGTCAGGCCTCTGGTTTCTCGAACCAGGCGCAGATCTTCATGATCCGCGGTCTGCCGCTCACCGGCGACGACATTTCCTATAACGGCCTGTACGGCGTGCTGCCGCGGCAGATCATTTCCACCGACGCCCTGGAGCGCGTGGAAGTGTTCAAAGGCCCGAACGCCTTCATCAACGGCGTGACCCCGACCGGCTCCGGCATCGGTGGCGGCGTCAACCTGCAGCCCAAGCGTGCCGGCGACGAACCGCTGCGCCGCTACACCACTGACATCAACAGTGAAGGCCGCATCGGTCAGCATTTCGATATCGGCCAGCGTTTCGGTGAAGACAACCGCTTCGGTGCGCGGATCAACCTGTCCCAGCGCGAAGGCGACACCGCCATCGACCACGAAAACCAGCGTTCGAAACTGTTCAGCCTCGGCCTCGATTACCGCGGTGACGCGCTGCGTATTTCCGGCGATTTCGCCTATCAGAAGGAACGCGTCAACGGTGGCCGCAACTCGGTCAACCTCGGCACCACCACGCACATTCCGGACGCGCCATCGGCCGACACCAACTACGCGCCGAAGTGGGGCTACACCGACATCGAAGACACCTTCGGCATGCTCCGCGCCGAGTACGACCTGAACGACAACTGGACCGCGTACGTTGCCGGCGGCGCCAAGCATACCCGCGAAGTCGGCCGCTACAACTCGACCACGCTGGTCGGCAACAACGGTGCCTCGTACACCACCGGCTCGTTCATCCCCCACGATGAGGACAACACCAGCCTGATGGCCGGCCTCAACGGCAAGTTCAACACCGGCGCGGTCAGCCACAAGCTCAACTTCGGCCTCAGCGGTCTGTGGGCGGAACAGCGCAGCGCCTATGATTTCGATCTGACCAAGTACGCCAACAACATCTACCACCCGGTGGAAACGCCGTCGCCGGTGGGCAATTTTTCCGGCGGCGACGTCAGCGATCCGGGCATTGTCGGCAAGACCTTCAACCGCAGCCTCGCGCTCTCCGACACCCTCGGTTTCTTCGATGATCGCCTGCTGCTCACCGCCGGCCTGCGTCGTCAGCAACTGGTGGTGCAAGGCTACAACTACGCCAGTTACGGCAGCGGCAGTCGCAAATCGAGCTACGACGAATCGATCACCACGCCGGTCTACGGCATCGTGTTCAAGCCGTGGGAACATGTGTCGTTCTACGCCAACCACATCGAAGGTCTGGCCCAGGGCCCGACCTCGCCGACCAGCGCCGGCGGCTTGCGCGTGACCAACGGCAACGAAGTCTACGCACCGGCCCGCTCCAAGCAGACCGAGGCCGGGGTCAAGGTCGACATGGGCACCTACGGCGCGAGCCTGGGCGTGTACCGCATCGAGCAGCCAAGCGATGGCTACTGTGAAATCAACAGCGCCGCCACTTGCACGTACGTGCGTGAAGGCGAGCAGATCAACAAAGGCGTGGAAATGAACGTGTTCGGCGAGCCGATCAGCGGCCTGCGTCTGATCAGCGGCCTGACCCTGATGGACACCGAACTGCGCAACACCCAGAACGGCGCCAACGACGGCAACCGTGCAATTGGCGTGCCGAGCTTCCAGTTCAACGCCGGTGCCGATTGGGATGTACCGGGCCTGCAAGGCGTGGCGCTGAATGCACGAATGCTGCGCACCGGTGGCCAATATGCCGACGCCGCCAACAACCTCAGCCTGCCGACCTGGAACCGCTTCGACGCCGGTGCGCGTTACGCGTTCAAGGTCTCGCAGAAAGACGTGACCCTGCGTTTGGGCGTCGAGAACCTGGCGAACAAGAAATACTGGGAATCGGCTCAGGGCGGTTATCTGACCCAGGGTGAGCCACGGGTGGCGAAGCTGTCGGGCACCATCGATTTCTAACCCGCTGTTGTGAGCAAAGCGGACTGCTGCGCAGTCCAGCGGGAGCAAGCTCCCTCGCCACAGAAACTCAGCCAAACATGAAAAAGGCCCCGCAGCTTCACCGCTGCGGGGCCTTTTGAGTTTTTGGGTGCCTGAACAGGCCTTTTCGCGAGCAGGCTCGCTCCCACATTGGAATGCGTTCGACTGTGGGAGCGAGCCTGCTCGCGAAGAGGCCGGCACTGGCTACCCTTTCCATCTGATCCATACTTGCTGCACAGCCAACGGAGGACAGGCCCATGAACCGCAGCGACGTACTGATCATCGGTGCCGGCCCGACCGGTCTGGTGCTGGCCCTGTGGCTGCGCAAACTCGGCGTGCGCGTGCGCATCATCGACAAGACGTCCGCGCCCGGCACCACTTCGCGGGCACTGGCGGTGCAGGCGCGCACACTGGAGTTGTACCGCCAGCTGGACTTGGCCGACACCGTGGTGCGCAACGGCCACAAGGTCGCGGCGGCGAATTTCTGGGTCAAGGGCAAACCGGTCGCGCAGTTGCCGCTGCAGCGCATCGGCGAAGGCCTGACACCCTACTCGTTCATCGAAATCTTTCCCCAGGACCAGCACGAACGACTGTTGCTCGAACGCCTCGAAGACTACGACGTGGTGGTTGAGCGCAATACTGAGCTTGAGAGTTTCGAAGAAACCGGCGATGGCCTCAGCGCGCATTTGCGCTTGCCGGACGGGCAGCAGGAAATCTGTCAGGCATGCTATCTGGCAGGTGCCGACGGCGCGCGTTCGGTGGTGCGCAAAACCCTCGACAGCGGTTTCCCGGGCGGCACCTATCAGCAGATTTTCTACGTCGCGGATGTGCAGGCCAGCGGTCCGGCGCTGAATGGCGAGCTGCACCTGGATCTGGACGAAGCGGATTTTCTCGCGGTGTTTCCGCTGGCCGGTGCAGGCCGCGCCCGGTTGATCGGCACGGTGCGCGACGAACGCGCCAGGCATCCCGAAACCCTGCAATTTGCCGACGTCAGCAGCCGCGCCATCGAGCACCTGAAAGTGCACATCGACGAGGTCAACTGGTTCTCCACCTACCGTGTGCATCATCGCGTGGCTGAGCACTTTCGCGGCGGTCGGGCGTTTCTGCTTGGCGATGCCGCGCATGTACACAGCCCCGCCGGCGGCCAGGGCATGAACACGGGCATCGGCGATGCAATCAACCTGGCATGGAAACTCGCCGCCGTGCTCGACGGCAGTGCCACGGCGAAGCTGCTCGACACCTACGAGACCGAACGCATTGCCTTCGCCCGGCGCTTGGTGTCGACCACCGACAAGGTGTTCAGCTTCGTCACCGCCGAAGGACGCATCGCCGATCTGCTGCGCACGCGTCTGGCACCGTCTCTGATCCCGAAAATGGCCGCGTTCGAGGCCAGTCGCGAATTCCTCTTTCGCACCGTCTCGCAAGTCACCCTCAACTATCGCGGCATGCCGCTGAGCCAGGGCACGGCCGGCCACGTCCATGGCGGCGACCGCTTGCCATGGGCACATGATGGTGAGGGGGATAATTACGAACCGCTCAGGCAGCCGTGCTGGCAGGTGCATGTGTACGGCGACACCAGCGACGAAATGATCGCCTGGTGCACTGAACACCATCTGCCGCTGCACGTGTTCGACTGGCGGCCGGCGTTTGACACGGCGGGGTTGGCGCGTAACGGGTTTTATCTGTTGCGCCCGGATACTTATGTGGCGATTGCCGATAACAGTGCGGATCCGAAGGTGATCGAGCGCTATTTCCGCGATCACGGGATAAGGCCGTATTTCGCCTGCCCCTGACACAACACAAAAAACTGTAGGAGTGAGCCTGCTCGCGATAGCGGTGTGTCAGTCAAAAATGTTGTGACTGATACACCGCTATCGCGAGCAGGCTCACTCCTACAGGGGTTATGCGCTGGGGTTCAGATCCCGGCCAGGGCCAGATCCATCGCAAAGTAGGTGAAGATCAGATCCGCCCCCGCGCGCTTGATCGCGCCCAGGCTTTCGCGCACCACGCGATCCTCGTCGATCGCGCCAGCCTGCGCGCCGAACTTGATCATCGCGTACTCGCCGCTGACCTGATACGCCGACAGCGGCAGGTTCGAGGCTTCACGAATATCGCGGATGATGTCGAGATACGCACCAGCCGGTTTGACCATCAGCGCATCGGCGCCTTCCTGCTCGTCGAGCAGCGATTCACGCAGGGCTTCGCGGCGGTTCATCGGGTTCATCTGATAGCTTTTGCGATCGCCCTTCAGCGCGCTGCCACCGGCTTCGCGGAACGGGCCGTAGAGTGCCGAGGCGAATTTGGTCGAGTAGGCCATGATCGGAATCTGGGTGAACCCGGCGTCATCCAGTGCGCGGCGAATCGCCCGTACCTGACCGTCCATCGCTGCCGACGGGGCGATCACATCAGCGCCAGCACGCGCCGCCGCCACGGCTTGCTTGCCAAGGTTGATCAGGGTCTGGTCGTTGTCGACTTCGTGGTTGTGCATCACGCCGCAGTGGCCGTGATCGGTGTATTCGCAGAAGCAGGTGTCGGACATCACGATCATTTCCGGCACCGCGTCCTTGGCAATGCGCGACATGCGCGAGACCAGGCCGTTTTCGCGCCAGGTGTCGCTGCCGTTGGCATCCAGATGATGGGACACGCCAAAGGTCATCACCGACTTGATCCCGGCACGGGCATAACGCTCGATTTCGCTGGCCAGCTTGCGCTCGGGAATGCGCATCACCCCCGGCATGCTCTTGATCGGCACGAAGTCGTCGATCTCTTCTTCGACGAAAATCGGCAGCACCAGATCATTCAGGCTGAACTCGGTTTCCTGGAACAGGCTGCGCAGGCTCGCATTGCGGCGCAGACGGCGGGGACGTGCTTCGGGGAACTGGCTGGACATGGTGCTTCCTGAAAACGGCAGATGAGACGAAAGTCGTAGGGGGCGAAGCTTATGCCTTCGGTGGGCGCGGGTACAAACCTGGATCAATCAAGACAGCATTACCGGGAGCGCAATAATCCGTCAGACAACACACGTTGCCCTGTAGGAGTGAGCCTGCTCGCGATGACGGTGTATCAGTCGACGTCCATGTTGCCTGACACGGCGCCATCGCGAGCAGGCTCACTCCTACAGGGGGTCATGCGCAAATCAGGAAGGAATGGTCAAGCCTCGAACGACCGCCGGCCGCGTCAGAAAGCGCTCCAGCACCCGGGTGACGTTGGGGAAATTGCTGATGCCGACCAGATCCCCCGCCTCATAGAAACCGATCAGGTTGCGCACCCACGGGAAGGTGGCGATGTCGGCGATGGTGTAGCGCTCGCCCATGATCCAGTCGCGGCCTTCCAGACGTTTGTCGAGCACGTTGAGCAGGCGCTTGCTCTCCTCGACGTAGCGATCACGCGGACGCTTGTCCTCGTAGTCCTTGCCGGCGAATTTGTTGAAGAAACCGAGCTGGCCGAACATCGGACCGATACCGCCCATCTGGAACATCAGCCACTGAATCGTCTCGTAACGCAGCGCGCCTTCCTGCGCCAGCAACTGACCGCTCTTGTCGGCGAGGTAGATCAGGATCGCTCCGGACTCGAACAGCGGCAGCGGCTGGTCTTGCGGGCCGTGGGGGTCGAGGATCGCCGGGATCTTGTTGTTCGGATTCAGCGACAGGAACTCGGGAGACAGCTGATCCTGGGTGTCGAAGCCCACGCGATGCGGCTCGTAGGGCAGGCCGATCTCTTCGAGCATGATCGAAACCTTGACGCCGTTGGGGGTCGGCAGGGAATACAGCTGAATCCAGTCGGGGTACTGCGCGGGCCATTTCTGGGTGATGGGGAACGCGGACAGATCGGTCATGGGAAACATCCAGTCACATGGGAAGCACTGATCATAATGTAGGAGCTGCCGCAGGCTGCGATCTTTTGATCTGGCTTTAAAAAACCAAGATCAAAAGATCGCAGCCTGCGGCGGCTCCTACACGAACCGTAACATCCTGCGGGTAATGTGCATGAACCAAACCGGCCTCAGAGGACTCTGAGCTATGCCTTTCGCACAGGAAGCGCAACACACGACATGGACAACACCCGGTGCTGGGAGCCCGCGGTGTAAGGGTTGGTCAGCCCCAACCGAATTTGCTGAAGAATCCAATATTCAATGACGAACCTCATGAGTTTCGCCAAACGCTTCAAACATCGCGCCTACGTGGCCCTGCCCTCCGTGCTGGCGGTCAGTGCGCTGACCTTGTCGCTCGAGTCGAGCCAGATCCGCGCGCAACCGGTAGACGGCACCCAGACTCTGATTTTCCTGCGCCACGCGGAAAAACCTGCGGGCGGTCTCGGCCAGCTCAACTGCCAGGGCCTGAACCGGGCGATCGAGCTGTCGACCCTGTTGCCAGAAAAATTCGGCAAGGCCGATTACGTGTTCGCCGCCAACCCGACGCGCAATGTCGAGGAAGGCGAGCTGGACAACTCCTACAGCTACATCCGCCCGCTGATGACCATCAGCCCTGCGGCAATCAAGCTCGGCCTGCCGGTGAACATCGAGTATTCCGCCAACGACACCAGTGATCTGGCGCGTGAGCTGACCGAAGACAAGTACCACAACGCAACGATCTACACCGCGTGGTCGCATGGCTACCTGCCGGAGCTGATCAACAAGGTCGCAGGCAAGGCCGTCGGCGAAAAGCAGACCATCACCGATGACTGGGCCTCAGGCGATTTCGATTCGCTGTACGTGCTGACCCTGACCTGGCACAACGGCAAGGCCAGCCTGCAGAGCCACAGCTACAAGCAAGGACTGGATAACGGCAAGGTGACTTGCCCGACCTGAGTGATGGGTCGTCTGTCAGTTCCTCATCGCTGGCAAGCCAGCTCCCACAGGGTTTGAGTGATGCTTAAATCTACGGCATCCCCCAAACACTGTGGGAGCTGGCTTGCCAGCGATGGGGCCAGCAAAGACAGGATCAAATCCGCTGATTCACCCGCTCGCGCAAATACTCCAACACCGCCCCGCGCTCCCCGGCAAACTCGATCCGCGCGCCCTTCTTCTCGCGCTGGAACACATACATCGGGTCGTAATATTCGCGCAGCAACCCTTCGATCCAGCCGCGATGCAAATCAACCGCCCCGCTACGTTCCTGCTCCGCCAGCGCATCCTCCATCAACAGCAACATCCGCCGATGCCGCTCGCCACCGAGGCGCTTCTGCACGTTGTTCAGACTGTCCAGCAAGCGCTCCGCGAACAAGCTGAAACTGTCCTCGCCATGCACCGCTGCAAACTCGGCCGACAGGTCCACCACGTAATCGCGCAGGATCCGCTCTACGCGATCCTCGAAACAGTCTTCCAGCCAGACCATCGGGTACTGCTGCATGCCCTGATACAGCGGCAGCGGCAGCGCACAACTGCCCACCACCCGACTCTCGTCTTCCAGCACAAACTGCTCGATACCTGCATCGCGCTTTTTTAGGATGTCGATGGCCAGACGGTTTTCGAAATCGATGTTCGACGGTTGGCCGGTGGCGCGCTTGCCGAAACTGGAACCGCGATGATTGGCATGACCTTCCAGATCCAGACCGTTGCGCAACTGCACCAGCACCTCGGTCTTGCCGGTGCCGGTCATGCCACCGAGCAACACGAAATCACATTGAGCGAGGCTTTGTTCAAGGGTGTCGATCAGAAAGTTACGCATGGCCTTGTAGCCGCCACCGACCCGTGGATAGTCGATGCCGGCCTCATCACGCAGCCACTGTTGAGTGATCTGCGAGCGCAAGCCGCCACGAAAGCAATAGAGATAGCCATCAGGATGAGCCCGGGCGAAATCGGCCCAGGCCTGAATACGCTCGGCCTTCACCGCGCCGGACACCAGTTGATGGCCCAATTCGATGGCGGCCTGCTGGCCGTGTTGCTTGTAGCAGGTGCCGATTTTCTGCCGCTCGCTGTCGTTCATCAGCGGCAGGTTGACCACACCGGGGAATGCGCCTTTGTGGAACTCGACCGGCGCACGAGCATCCATCAGCGGCCGGTCGTTGAGGAAAATGTCGCGGTAATCGGTGCAGTCGCGTGACATCAAATCACCTCGACTGCGTGGGTCTGTCGCTCGACCAGTTCGCCGATTGGCGCCAGATCCAGGCCCAGTTCGGCAGCCACGGCAAGAAACTCGTCGTTACCTTCAGGGGTGACCGCAATCAGCAGGCCACCGCTGGTCTGCGGGTCGCACAGCACACGTTTGTGCAGTTCCTGCAAACGGCCGAGCTTGCTCGCATAACTGTCGAAATTGCGCAGGGTGCCGCCGGGCACGCAGCCCTGTTCGAGGTAGTACTCGACGCTGTCCAGACGCGGCACGTGGTTGTAGCCGATGCGCGCGGTCAGGTGGCTGCCGTCAGCCATTTCCACCAGATGCCCGAGCAGACCGAAACCGGTGACGTCAGTCATCGCAGCGACCCCGGCCAGTTTGCCGAAGCGGCTGCCGGGCTTGTTCAGGGTGCACATCCAGTCGCGGGCCACACCAATGTCAGCGGGGCGCAATTTGCCTTTTTTCTCGGCGGTGGTGAGGATGCCGATGCCCAACGGTTTGGTCAGGTACAGCAGGCAACCGGCGGTGGCAGTGTCGTTGCGCTTCATGTGGCGTTTTTCCACCAGACCGGTCACCGCCAGACCGAAGATCGGCTCCGGCGCATCAATCGAATGCCCGCCGGCCAGCGGAATGCCCGCCGCGTCACACACCGCGCGCCCGCCGCGAATCACTTCCCGCGCCACTTCCGGCGCCAGCACATTCACCGGCCAGCCAAGGATCGCAATCGCCATCAGTGGATCGCCGCCCATCGCATAGATGTCGCTGATCGCATTGGTCGCAGCGATCCGGCCGAAGTCGTACGGATCGTCGACAATCGGCATGAAGAAGTCCGTGGTCGACACCACACCGCGCTCCGCATCGATTTCGTACACCGCCGCATCATCACGCGAGGCATTGCCGACCCACAGTTTCGGGTCAAGGTTCTGCGCTCCGCTGCCGGCCAGAATCACTTCCAGCACCTGCGGGGAAATCTTGCAGCCACAACCGGCACCGTGGCTGTATTGGGTCAGACGAATCGGCTCGCTCATGGGAGAGTCTCTGGCAGTTGATGGGGCGGATTCTAGCAGAGCGCGGGCCGGCTGATTTTGGCGCTGACTGTCCGAGCCCCTTCGCGAGCAAGCCCGCTCCCACATTGGCTCGCGGCCATCCACAAATCCTGCTTTCACTGAAGGTCCCCTGTGGGAGCGGGCTTGCTCGCGAAAGCTATCGCCCGCTCACCACCGCTTCACGGCCGAGCACAGAAGGTGCCCTGATGAAAAACCATCTGCCACTGCTCACCCTGCCGCCGCCATACCGAACTGCGCAGACTGTCCGCCGGCACCCGCGGGCCGACAGCGACGGTATGGCAGCGATACGTCACCAGCGCCGAATCTTCCGACAGCGGCTTGAGCGTGAACTGACTGACGGTACGTTGTGTGAATGTCTGCTGCGGCAGTGCTTCCAGTACATCGGACTTATTCCAGATACCGCCGCTCGCGCCGAATTCGACAAAGTCGTCCGCGATCAGCAGTGCCAGTTCAGCGGCGTCCTCGCGCACAGCACGGGATAGCAGGCGCTGCTCAAGATGCAGCAGATGGTGTAACAGATCCATGGCATAAATCCTTCTGTTGAAGCACGAGGTCAAACAGTCGCCGTCTTCGGCAGGTCCTACAAGAAATAGCGTTTTACATTCCGAAGCTACATCGTCTTGAGTCATTGCCTACAACAACGCCAGAATCGTCCGGCCTTGACGATTTGAAGGCTGCTGAGGACGAACAGGTTCAGAGAATAACTATTCATACTCCACGCTTAACGCTGGGTGTTGCGCTTTGTACTTCGGCAAAAATCTCGGTAATCGGTCTGCGTGGCTGGCGCTTTTGCATCTGCCTTACCTGCTCGCTTAACCGCAGCAACTCCTCACTCGGTTTGGCCCATTGATCTTCTGGCAGCGACTCTGACCATTGGCGCATGGCCTCAGGCAGGGTTTGCTTGCCGATTCTTTCGAGGCGGCGCACTTCCCATTCGACGAGGCGGTTGGGAATCGTCCACAGGGTCATGACGTGATACAGGTACCAAAAGAAGCCGGACAGCCGCGTGCGCGAACCGTCGCGAATCTGCTGATGCATGCGTGCGCGGGCGTTGTGGAAGGTGTGCTGGCCTTCGTGGGGCGGGTCGTCGGGGCCTTGCAGGTCTTGCAGATCCTGAATCGATTTGAGGTCGTTGACTTCGTATTCCATGTAGCCGCGAATGGCTTCCCAATGGCTGATGGCGAGGGGTAGCGCGGCGCAGGGGAATTCGAGGCTGGTGAGGGTTTCGCCGTGGTAGAAACCGATGCCCATGCCGTACTGGCGGTGGATGCCGTATTGGGTCGCGCCCTGGGCCTCGATGATCCAGGCCGATAGGGATTCCCAGGGAACAAAGACAGGTTCGGTTTCGCCTTCGGACATGAAGCAGACTTCGCGGCGTTGGCGGTTGAAACGGGTCGGGATGATTGAGGCGCGTTTTTTGTGGTTGTGGTGCCAGACTCCTAAGCAGATCAGGAGCATCAATGGACCTGTAAATAGTATGTTCTCGCAGGCTACTTCAAAGAAGCCGACCATCGAGTCCCAAATGAATTCCTGTCCATACCCAAAAATAACTCCCAAAAAACCGGTGATTAGTGGGAATAAGAAAACTACTGTGAAAGACACGCTGAATGGTCCACCCAATACGACCTGCCAAGAAAAGACTTGTGGCGAACCCAACCCAAAATCCATGTACACATCATTCAGTTCACCAATGTGCGGGCCATAGGGTGACATCGGTGTTGGCAGCGGAAGCGGCGCGAGATAGGTAGTTTTGCCGCTCGGAAAAGTTTCGATATCTCCGGCCTTTCGCGGTTGTTCAAACCGCACACAACCTGCGGCTTGATCGCACTTATTCGCCATGATCGGCTTGCTCCAGAAACTGGGTTTCGACTAGCAACATGGGCGGATTCCCCTTGACCAATTGAGAAGCAACCACCGCAAAATGCCCGTCACCCCGCGGGTCGATATGGATGACACGGGTTCGTGACACCCACTCACCTTTGTCGTTCAGGTTTTGAACGCATACGGCCAATTCCAGCGTTTCTTTTGCTGGCGTGTACTCGGCGCTGTGATCAACCGGGTATTGGAGGCAGAGGACCAACCCTTCTGGCGATGACTTGACGATTCGCAGGCTGCTTAACACTTCGTCGCTAAGCACGTCTTTACGCTCTCGCGGCGCGCCTCGACCGTGGAGGGGCATGGAAATACGGTGTGCACCAATGCCCAGCCGGTGTGTTGGCTTCCCACCCAAGGGAGGTAGAAAGTTTTCCAATGTCAGTCCGGGCAGGACCAGATGGATATCGCTGGGCTTGGCTTTGAACAACAGGTTTTTCAGCCAGGAGTCGTATGGATTTGGGCCAAGTTGTGCCTAAGGTGCATGGATCAGAAAGGCCAGATAACTTTGATAGTCATCCAGTGAGTGATCGCCACGCATCTCCGCATCTCGACTCCAAGGTGTGATTTTTAGCCATTTGTCGTGGGCACTCATGTTGTAACGGTTGAACAGCCAAGTACCACTGATTTCCAAAACCGTGAACAGCGCACCTGCCAGATTGAAGCGGAAAAACACTGTTGATAGACGTGTACCGGCGGCGGCCCAGGCAGCAGTTCGCGCAGCCTTGTTCGGAGCAGTAAATACAGTGAAAGTGGCGTGAACGGTATGACTCAGACCGTAAGCATTAACCGATACCATGCCGCCAGCACCTAATGTAGCTAATGCAGCGGCACCCTGCGCCGATTGATTTCCACTACGAACCGACTCCTGCAATTTTGAGTACTGGCTATTAAAACTCATCACTGATGACACCAAACCAAAGCCATAAGTGAAGAAACCCAACCCGATGTGTAACTTCCCCATCTGTACGTGCACATTCAGCAATGCATGATGCTGAAGCGCTGCAACAAGCGCTGTTCCACGAGCTTTCAACGCCGTATCCGCAAGCCCCTGCGCCGCAGTAAACCCGGCCGCACCTGTCGCAGCCAAAGCAGCAAAGAAATCCGCACGCTTCTTCTTGTCTCTGGTCTGCTTCATCAATTCCTTATAAGCCCCCACCAAATTCACCACCTGCACCAAAACCACCACCACCCCCATCCCTTCCGTCTTCACCAGACTGGTCCTGGACAGCCCTCCAATCCCCAACCGAATATTCCCCAACAAACTCCGCAACTCCCCTTGCTGCGCCGGCGGAAACACCACCGTCACCCCCGCTCTTGCAGGCGTGGCGCCGTACAACCGGGCCGAGCGGTCCGGCAGTTCTTCAATCGGGCTCAATGCCGCCGCCAGCCGTCCTTCCACCTGGGCCAGTTGCGCCCGCACGCGCACAATCTCTTCCTGCAACTCCACCGCCCTTGGAGTCTTGTGGCCCGGACGATTTTTGTTGTGGGTGAGCTGGTTGCGTTCGCGGTTGAGGGTTTTCAGGTATTCACGTTCGCGCAGTACCTCCTTGATCGTGGTTTGCAGCGCAGCCTGTTCTGTGGGACTGGCGACGGTGAAGGTCACGCCGCTGGTTTTTGCCGCGTCGAAGAGGCGCAAGCGCAGTGCTTTGGGCAGGCGCAGGAACATTTCATCGAGGTCGGGGATTTTCTCTCCCGCAAGGTCGAAGCCTTCCAGCGCCCGGTCAAGGCCCAGGTTCAGCGCCGGGCTGTAGGTGTCCTGCACGGCAGCCGCGACAACGCGGCTGTGCTCGGGCATGTCGTCGAGCGCAGGCAGTTGCGGTTGTTCGATCTTTTTCAGTTTGGCCAGCCAGTCCGGCAGGTTGTTGAACGTCGCCATACCGGCGTTGAACAGCGTCGAGTATTGCCCGCTCTGCTCCGATTGCAGGCGCAGCGGCAAGGTGTAGAAGGCTGTTCGGGTCAGTTCCGGGTGTTGTTCCACAAACCCGAGCATTTTCTCGCTGGCTTCGTCGCTGCGGCACAGATCCTTGAGGCAGGCGTACTCGGCGCTGAGCGCTTGATGAAGTTGCGCCGCCACTTGCGCGTCGTAGTACCAGGCGGCGCGGTGAAAGCGCCCGGCGACCAGCAGTTGCGTGCGGTCAGCGGTGATGCGTTCGAGCAGGCGATTCCAGCGGCCGAGATCGTCGCGCAGCAGGTTCAGTCGCTCGTCCATGGCCGGGCGGTCGATCAGGTCGTTGACCCCGCGCTTGCCGCTGAGCAGCGGGCCGTCGAGCACGTCCTTGATGCGGCGCTCCTGATCCTTGCCCAGGCTGAGCAGGGTTTCCAGGTACCGTTCGACAAAGTCCTCAGGGGCGACTGCAAGAAAGTACCGCCGCGTGTAAAAGCGCCGATCCACCTCAGCCGTGGGCGCGGCGCGGTCGGGCT
>NZ_JBIUVO010000020.1:0-71938 GCF_044742995.1 Pseudomonas sp. NPDC087803 | reverse complement strand
GCATTTCGTTTTCAGGCCTCCTTTTTGTGGCCCACCACCGGCTGTTTTGCGCTCGCCCACCACCTGCGGGCCGCCGCCCCCTTTTTCGTTGTCCCCCGCCACACATCGCCCCCCCCCCCCCGCAGTGGGTCGCAGAGCTCAAACAAGCCGGTGCTCGCCAACAAAACGTAGCCATCAACACTAAATCCGAGACGCCCGATCGGGCGCAAAACTGAAAGAGAGGTAACACCATGACTTTCACTACTACTCCTCGTCGTCTCGCAAAACGCTTCGCACTCGTTGCAGGCCTCAGCGTGCTGTCGGTACAGGCATTCGCCGGTGGCGACGCCGCGCTGTACGGCCCGACCGCACCGAAAGGCTCGACCTTCGTGCGGGTCTACAACGCCAGCAACGCCGAAGTCAGCGCCACCGTCGGCAGCACCAACCTGAGCGACGTTGCACCACTGGCCAGCAGCGACTTCAGCTTCATGCCGGGCGGTGACTACAGCGCCAAAATCGGCAGCCAGACCCTGCCGGTGAAACTTGCCGGTGACCACTACTACACCCTGGTCAACAACGCTTCCGGCGCGCCGCAACTGATCGAAGAGCCGCCGTTCAAGAACAAGCAGAAATCCCTGGTGCGCGTGCAGAACCTCAGCGACAAGCCGCTGACCCTGAAGACCGCCGACGGCAAGACTGACGTGGTGCCGAACGTGGCGGCCAAGGGCCGTGGCGAACGTGAAATCAATCCGGTGAAAGTCAGCCTGGCGCTGTACGAAGGTGCCAAGAAAGTCGGCGACGTGAAACCGGTCGCCCTGGAGCGCGGTGAAGCAGCGGTGCTGTACGTCACCGGTTCCGGCAGCAGCCTGTCGCCAGTCTGGGTGAAACGCCCAGTGTCGACGCGCTAACAATTTTTCCTGCCTGACCCCGTCCCCACTGTGGGAGCGGGCTTGCTCGCGAAAGCGGTCTGACATTCAACCGATATGTCGACTGATACACCGCCTTCGGGAGCAAGCCCCCTCCCACCCTGAATCGGGTTGTCAGTTCAGGTACGAAACAAAAACAAGAGTGAAACGACACAGCGTTCGTGCCTCTAACCAATCGATTTTATGGAGTAACAATATGATTCCGGTGATCTTGTCAGGTGGTAGCGGTTCACGTCTTTGGCCGCTTTCGCGCAAGCAATTCCCTAAGCAATTCCTCGCCCTGACCGGTGAACACACACTGTTCCAGCAAACCCTGGAGCGTCTGGTGTTCGAAGGCATGGACACACCGATCGTGGTCTGCAACAAGGATCACCGTTTTATCGTCAACGAGCAGTTGGCCAACCGAAACCTCGAATGCCAGCGCATCCTGATGGAACCGTTTGGCCGCAACACCGCGCCAGCCGTGGCGTTGACCGCGATGATGCTGGTCAACGAAGGGCGTGACGAACTGATGCTGGTGCTGCCGGCCGATCACGTGCTGGAAGACCAGAAAGCCCTGCAACGCGCACTGGCCCTGGCCACCGTCGCCGCCGAAAACGGTGAAATGGTGCTGTTCGGCGTGCCGGCGACCAAACCGGAAACCGGCTACGGCTACATTAAATCCACCGGCGACTCGCTGTTGCCTGAAGGCGTCAGCCGCGTCTCGCACTTCGTCGAAAAACCTGACGTCAAACGTGCCACCGAATACGTTGCTTCCGGCGGTTACTACTGGAACAGCGGCATGTTTCTGTTCCGCGCCAGCCGCTTCCTCGAAGAGCTGAAAAAGCACGATCCGGACATCTACGACACCTGCCTGCTGACCCTCGAGCGCAGCGAGCAGGACGCCGACACCGTCACCCTCGATGAAGCCACCTTCGCCTGCTGCCCGGACAACTCCATCGACTACTCCGTCATGGAAAAAACCCAGCGCGCCTGCGTAGTACCGCTGAGCGCCGGCTGGAGCGATGTCGGCTGCTGGTCGTCGCTGTGGGAAGTCAACGAAAAAGACGCCAACGGCAACGTCAGCAAGGGCGACGTGGTGATCCAGGACAGCAAGAACTGCATGATCCACGGCAACGGCAAACTGGTGTCGGTGATCGGCCTGGAAAACATCGTCGTGGTCGAAACCAAAGACGCGATGATGATCGCCCACAAGGACAAGGTTCAGGGCGTCAAGCAGATGGTCAACACCCTCAACGAACAGGGCCGCAGCGAAACCCAGAACCACTGCGAGGTTTACCGTCCGTGGGGTTCCTACGACTCGGTGGACATGGGCGGGCGTTTCCAGGTCAAGCACATCTCGGTCAAACCGGGCGCATGCCTGTCGCTGCAAATGCACCACCACCGCGCCGAACACTGGATCGTGGTCAGCGGCACCGCCGAAGTGACCTGCGATGACAACGTGTTCCTGCTCTGCGAGAACCAGTCGACCTACATCCCGATCGCCTCGGTGCATCGCCTGCGCAACCCGGGCAAGATCCCGCTGGAAATCATCGAAGTGCAATCGGGCAGTTACCTCGGTGAAGACGATATCGAACGCTTCGAAGATATCTACGGGCGCTCCACCCCGATCGAACGCGGCGTGTCGGTGAAAACCATCGCGCAGTGATCACCCTGCAATGAGAAGCCCCCGTCCAGCCCGCTGCGTCCCCCATCCGCAGCGGGTTGGGCGGGGGCTTTTTTTAGAAGCAAAAGATCGCAGCCTGCGGCAGCTCCTACAGGGAAAACGCGTTCCAACTGTAGGAGCTGCCGCAGGCTGCGATCTTTTGACTTCGCCCTGCCCATCGCCAACCTCACCTACGCTTAGGTAGGATGCCCCTCTATCCCCGCGAGGTTGTGCGACATGTTCATCGGCGTTTTGCTGGTCATCACCTGGCTGATCCTGTTATTGCGCTATCCGGCCAAGGCTGTGCCGGTGTCGGTGGCCGCCGCCGTTGGTCTGGGACTGGTCGCGGTCTGGGTGGTGTGGCTGGACAACCGCGAGCTCAAGCAACTGGCGCGTCTGGAGATGCGCATCGTCTATGCGCCGGAACAGTGCCCGGCGGATCGACCGCTGCAACTGAAAATGAACAACGGCAACGATGTGCCGCTGACCGAACTGCGCTGGCGCATTGCAGCCTACGCGCCCGGTGACACGGTCAATCTGGCCGACAACCAATACAGCGCCCCGCGCTATCGCGGCCCCGGCGAACTGCAGGCCGGCGGCAACTGGGAAGACTGCCTGCCCCTGCCACCGCTGCGGCCCGGTTATCGTCCGCAAACCCTGGAATTTCGCGCCGAGCGCTTGCAGGGCAGTTTCTCCGACTGATCCCCTTCCCCACTTTTTGCACAAGGAATGCGCCATGCCCGTTGCGTTGATTACCGGTTGCTCCAGCGGCATTGGCCGCGCCCTCGCTGACGCGTTTAAAGGCGCCGGTTACGAAGTCTGGGCCAGTGCGCGCAAGCCTGATGATGTCGCGGCCCTCGCCGCTGCCGGGTTCACCGCCATCGCGCTGGACGTCAATGACAGCGCGGCGCTGGAACAACTCGCGGAACGCATCAACCAGCAACACGGCGGCCTCGACGTGCTGATCAACAACGCCGGTTATGGTGCGATGGGGCCACTGCTCGACGGCGGCGTGCCTGCGATGCAACGCCAGTTCGAGACCAACGTATTTTCGATTGTCGGCGTGACTCGCGCACTGTTCCCGGTGCTGCGCCGGACCAAGGGGCTGGTGGTGAACATCGGCAGTGTTTCCGGCGTGCTGGTGACGCCGTTTGCTGGCGCCTACTGTGCCTCAAAAGCCGCGGTGCATGCCCTGAGCGATGCGCTGCGTATGGAACTGGCGCCGTTCGGCATTCGCGTGATGGAGGTGCAGCCGGGCGCGATCCAGTCGAGCTTCGCCAAGAATGCCGGGCACGAAGCGGAGCAGTTGATCAACGAGCAGTCGCCGTGGTTTCCGTTGCGTGAGGGGATCCGCGCGCGGGCCAAGGCGTCGCAGGACAAGCCGACCCCGGCCAGTGAGTTTGCGGCTGAATTGCTCAAAGCGGTGCAGCAGAGCACGCCGCCGCGCTTGGTTCGCATTGGTAATGGCAGCCGGGCGTTGCCGTTGCTGGCGACGTTGTTGCCCAAGGGGTTGCTGGAGTCGACGTTGATGAAGCGGTTCGGGTTGCGCGGCCAGCTCTGAGACCGAGGAGTTCCTATCGCGGGCAAGCCACGCTCCCACAGGGTTTTGCGGTGTACACGGATATCCAGAACGACACAAAAACTGTGGGAGCGTGGCTTGCCCGCGAAGAGGCCGGAACAATCACTCGAGATCCTCAGCCCCAACCTTTCATGAAATCAATAAACGCCCGCACCTTCAGCGGCAAATGCCGGGTATCCGGATACAGCGCGTAAACCCCCTGCTGGGCAAAGCGGTAATCGGCGAGCAACCGCACCAATCGCCCCGCCTCCAGATCCTCCTGAATCAGCCACTGCGGCAAAATCGCCACCCCTTGCCCGGTCAGCGTAAACGCCCTGAGCGTCGCCGAGTTGTCGGCGACGATGGCGGTGGTCCCCGGTTTTGGCTGGTAGACATGCTCACTGCCGGCCGGGTCGGTCACGGTCATTTCCGGGACGCGGCCATGGCCGAGCGTCGGCATCGATTCCAGCGTCGCCAGCGTGGCGACCGGGGCGAAGCGTTCGACCAGCTGCGGCGCCGCCACCGCAAACACTTCGAACGTCGACAACTGCACTGCGCGCAGATTGGAGTCGTGCATGCGCCCCAGGCGGATCGCCATGTCGAAGCGTTCGGAGATCAGATCGGCGTGGGTCGATGAAGTCGACAAGTGAATGTTCAGTTGCGGCTGTTGCTGGCGAAACACCTCCAGCGCCGGCACCACTTGGGCCAGGGCGAATTCCACGGTGGTGGTGATGCGCAACGTGCCCTTGAGTTGCGAATGCTCGGAGCGCGCTTCCTCGATCGCCAGTCGTGCTTCGTCGAGGGTACGCAGGCAGCGTCGATAGAAGCGCTCGCCGGCATCGGTCAGGGCCAGTTGCCGGGTGTTGCGCGTGAGCAAGGTGACACCCAGTTCTTCTTCCAGGCGCTTGAGATTGAAGCTCACTACCGCGCGGGTCTGGCCCAAGGTATCGGCAGCCGCGGTCAACGACCCGGCCTCGACCACGGCCTTGAAAGTGTCAAAACGGTCCAGGCTGACCATGTCCCACGCACTCCCTGTCAAAATTATTTTGACAAACTAGCAGGCAAACCAGCGTTTTCCTAACGCCTGAAGCCCCCTACCCTGCACCTCTCATCACAGGGAAGCTGCCATGGCCTATCGCTCGAAAGTCGCGCTGGTGTATCTGTTCGGGTTTGCCCTCGACCTGCTGAACATGTTCGCCGCGAGCATTGCCTACCCGGACATCGCCCGGGAATTACAGGCATCAGTGACGCAACTGGCGTGGATCACCAACGCCTACATGCTCGGGCTGACACTGATCATTCCGCTGAGCGTGTGGCTGGCGGCGCGGCTGGGCGAGCGGCGGCTGATTCTCGGCTCGTTGCTGCTGTTCGGTATCGCTTGCGGTCTGGTGGCCCAGGCCGGGTCGATTGAAAGTCTGATTGGCTGGCGCCTGCTGCAAGGCCTTGGCGGCGGTCTGTTGCTGCCGATTGGTCAGGCCTTGGCCTATCGGCAGTATCCAGCGACACAACGCGCGCACCTGACCGGCGTGGTGCTGATGGTCGCGCTGCTGGTGCCAGCGCTGTCGCCAGCGGCGGGCGGCCTGATCGTCGAGGCGTTGTCGTGGCGCTGGATTTTCTATCTGAACATGCCGCTGGCGCTGCTCGCGTTCGGCCTGGGTCTGCTGTGGTTGCAAGCGGATCAACCCTCCACTGAACGCCCGACGCTGGATTTGCGCGGGTTGCTGCTGGCGGTGGCAGCCCTGAGTCTGTTGTTGATTGCGGTGAGTCTGGCGAGCATGTCCACGACCCGGAATCTGGCGGGCGGCGTTCTGTTGATCGGCGCCGTCACCTTGGGGCTGTACCTGCGCGATGGCTGGCACAAACCCGACGCGGTGCTCGACCTGCAACTGATCAACAGTCCGTCGCTGCGCCTGGCGATGTTGATCTACCTGTTCGTGCCCGGCGTTTTCACCGGCACCAACATGATTGCCGTGTTGTACCTGCACGACCTCGGCTTCGGCGCCGCGCAGACCGGTGCGCTGATGCTGTCCTGGGCGGCCGCCTCGGGGGTGGCGATCATGCTCGGCAAACGCAGTTTCAACCGCATCGGCCCCAAACCGTTGCTGATCGCCGGGATGCTTTTGCAGTGCCTGGGGATTGTCCTGCTGATGCGCGTCGAACAACCCGCCGCCGTTCCGCTGATCTTTGCCTATGCCTTGATGGGGCTGGGCGGCAGCCTGTGCAGCGTCACCGCGCAAAGCCTGGCGTTTGTCGGCATCGCGCCGGAAAAAATGGGCCACTCCAGTGCGCTGTGGAACATCAATCGCCAGCTCGGTTTCTGTCTCGGCGCGGCGCTGCTCAGTTCGCTGTTGGGCGCCTTGGGCGGCAACGGTTTCCGCTACTGCTTTCTCGCCGCCGCGCTGCTGACGCTGTTGCCGATGGTCGCGGTGCTGCGTTTCGATGCCTCCAAAGTGCTCGCCCTTTTGAGCTCACCTCCCCCTCAGGAAAAATCCACATGACTGACTACAACGAATATTTTGATGAAGTGATTCAGGCCCACCTGATCATCGAACGCTGGTTTGCCGTGGAGCAGGATTCGGCGGAACTTGCGCGCTTGCTGAGCCGCTTCTCGGCAAATTTTTCCATGGTCACGCCGCTGGGGCGGGCGCTGGATATCGAGGCCTTGCGCGCATTGTTTCAGTCGGCGGGCGGGAAGAAGACGGGCTTCAGAATCGAGCTCAGCGAGCTGCGCGGGATTGCGCTGCATGCGCATGGCGCAACGCTCAGTTATCGCGAGCAGCAGAGCGATGCGAGTGGGTTGCACACCGATCGCCGATCGACGGTGGTGTTTGAAAAGACCGAGGCCGGGCGGGTGCTGTGGCGGCATTTGCAGGAGACGTTTTGCCAAGGCTGATGGCATCCCATTGTGGCGAGGGAGCTTGCTCCCGCTCGGCTGCGTAGCAGTCGCCAAACCTGTCTACGCGGTGTGTCTGACCTCACTGGCGAGCAGGTTTGGGCTGCTGCGCAGCCCAGCGGGAGCAAGCTCCCTCGCCACAGGGTTACTCGACAGCGTCCTGCTTCACCACCACCGTGCAAGTAATCCCCGCCGCCAACAACACACCCTCCGGTACTTCATCAATGTGAATCCGCACCGGCACCCGTTGCGCCAGTCGTACCCAGTTGAACGTCGGGTTCACGTCGGCAATCAGCTCGCGGCTTTCCGGGTTGTCGCGGTCGTAGATGCCGCGGGAAATACTCTCCACATGCCCCTTCAACACTTCACCGCTCATCAGTTGCATGTCGGCCTTGTCGCCTACGCGCACATGCGGCAGCTTGGTCTCTTCGAAGAAGCCGTAGACCCAGAACGAGTTCATGTCGACCACGGCCATTTTCGCTTCGCCGATACGCGCGTAGTCACCGCGATGCACGTTGAGGTTGGTCACGTAGCCGTCCACTGCCGCGCGCACTTCGGTGCGTTTCAGGTTGAGTTCGGCGGCTTCCAGTTGGGCTTGCGCGTGTTGATAGTCGGCCTGTGCGGCGTCGGCGATGTTGCTGGCGTCGTCGCGGTTTTCCTTGGAGATCACCAGATTGTCGAGGTCGGCGCGGCGATGCGCGTTGACCTTGCGCATCTCCCAGGTCGCCTTGCGCGACGCCACCAGCGACTGCGCCTGCTTCACCGCGAGACGGTAATGCTCGGGGTCGATCTGCATCAGCAAGTCGCCCTTCTTCACCAACTGGTTGTCGCGCACCGGGACGTCGACCACTTCCCCGGTGACGTCGGCAGCGACGTTGATGATGTCCGCCCGCACCCGACCGTCGCGCGTCCACGGGGTGTTCATGTAGTGCTCCCACAACGTGCGGCCGATCCACAACGCCAAGGCCAACACCAGCAGGGTCGCGAGCAGGCTGAAAAACTTTTTCATCAGATCGTTCTCAACGGTAGACAGTCAGCGCCATGGCGCCGAACAGACAGGTAAACAGACTCAGACGCAACAGCGCCGGGTGCCAGAAAAAACGGTACAGGTCGAACCCCGAGAGGAACCGGTCGAGCGCCCAGGCCAGCGCCGCAGCGACAAAGAACATCAGGGTCATGGTCGGCATGTACACGCCGTGGAAGGCGATTTCACGAGGCATGGGCAAGTCCTTCGGGCTTGGCGATGGCATAGGCGGCGAGTGGTGATTGCGGGTCGAGCAACGAGGTGCGGATGAAGTGCAGATAGCTCTTCACCCGGCGCAACGCGGACGTGTCGAAGTGCGGCGCGAACGGCTCGTCGGTCGCCGCAACCCGGCTGATCGCGTGATCGACCGCTACCAGTGCGCGTTCCAGATTGCTCGGATTGGGTTGCAGAAACAGTCGCACCAGCGCCCGGCCCATCACGCGAATTGCCTGACGCCACGGCTGCGATTCGGCATACGCCGGGTGCACCGGGAGGATCGCCTGTTCCTTGCGCAACTCGATGATCGCGTGGCCGACTTCGAGCACCACGAACATCCAGCGCAGCAGGTTCTTCTGCACAGTCGGCTGCCCGGCGGCGAGACCATAAGCCTGGTGCAGCAGGTCACGGGTACGACTCTCGAAACTCGACGCCAGGCCCTTGAGCTTGCCGCTGATCGCGTACACCACCTGGCCGCGCAGATCCTGCTCCAGGCGCTTCCACAACCAGCGGCTGTTGGGCGGCAGAATGATTGCGCCGGCAGCGGCGCAGACCAGCATGCCCATGACCATGGCGATGTAGTCGTTGATGAAGGTGTAGGGGTTGTAAATGGTCAGGTTGTCCGGCACCGAACCGGTGCTGAAGAAGATCAGCAACCCCAAGCCCACACCTGCGTATTGCGGCCGCGAAGCGAGGAACGAGCCGAGCACGATCACTGGCGCGAGCATCACGCACAGCAGCGGAAAACCGTCGATCCACGGAAAGATGAAAAACATCTCGACGAAGCCGATCAGCGCTCCAAGGAAAGTCCCGCAGGCCATCTGGAACGCCATGCGTTTCGGGTTCGGCGTGGCGGCGGACAGGCCCACCGTCGCGGCAGCAATCAGAGTCATGGTCGCGCCACTCGGCCACGCGGTGGCGACCCAATAGCTACCCAGCACCATCAGGATGAACGAGGCGCGAATTCCCGAAGCCGCCGCGGCCCACCAGTTGGTTTGCGGGGTGAACGGCTCGTCCCAGCGCTCGCGTTCGTGGCGGTGATCGGCCAGCGAGGCGTGGGTCTGGGCATAATTGTGCAAGTCATCGACGAAGCGATAGAGCAGTTCGTACGCGGTGTGGAAATCCAGTTGCTCGGCGTCGCTAGGGTCCGTCTCCTGAAAGGCTGCACGCAGGCTGCGCACCCGCGCCGGCAGGCCTTCCTTGTACGTCGCAAGTGCCGTCGCCAGGCGTGCGGCATCGGGGCTGGTGAGGGCGCGGCCACTGAAGCCGTCGAGCACTTCGGCCAGATCCTGCAGGCCCGGCCGGATCGCCGCCACCACGTGTTCTTCGTCGTTCACGCGCAAGCGTTCGAGCAACTGATGCAGGGCGTTGAAGCGCGTGGTGATGCCCATGAACTCGCTGTTCAAACGACTGAGGCGACCGTTGCGCCGACGCATGTGCGGGTCTTCGAATACGGTGACGCTGCGCAGTCCTTCGAGGCCCACGGCTTCGGCGATGAACCGCACGTTGCTCGCTTCGAACGACTCGGCTTTGCTGCGTCCGCGCAAGCCATCGGTGACGAACAACGCGAACACGCCGAAACGCTGATACAGGGCGTTGCGCATCGCCGCGCTGGCGGTTTGCGGCAGGATCGCGGCGCTGACCACCGTCGAGCAGAGAATCCCCAGCGAGATCTCCAGCACCCGCCACACGGCGGCCATGAACGCCCCGTCCGGATGCGCCAGCGCGGGCAACCCGACCATCGCCGCGGTGTAGCCCGCAAGGACAAAACCGTAAGCGCGAAAGTTACGGCAACGCGCCGCACCGGCCGAGCAGATGCCGACCCAGATCGCCAGCGAACCGAGGAACAGTTCGGTGTTCTGCGCGAACAGCGCGATCAGCGTGACCATCATCGCCGACCCGGCCAGGGTGCCGAGGAAGCGATAGAAACTCTTGGCGAACACATGGCCGCTCTGTGGCTGCATGACGATGAACACGGTGATCATCGCCGTGCGCGGTTGCGGCAACTCCAGGCGCATCGCCAGCCACAGCGTGAGGAACGCGGCGAGCAATACCTTGAAGATATACACCCAGGTCACGCCATCACTGCGCGCCCAGTCAAACAAACCCCGACGCCATTCCAGGGAGCAGAGCCAGCGTAGAGGTGCGGGCAAGGGAGTCATTTGGTCTTGCTCAATGAATGAGGAAAAAGTCTGTGGATCACGCAATTCCTGTGGCGAGGGAGCTTGCTCCCGCTTGAGTGCGCAGCGCTCACAAGATTTTTGGGGCTGCTGCGCAGCCCAGCGGGAGCAAGCTCCCTCGCCACAGGTTTGCGCATGCCATCGGGATTGTGTTCACCGCAGCAGGGCCGGGGTTTTCGGGACTGCTGTTTGTTCGGCAGTGGGCACATCGTTGCCGGCCCCGAGGCCGCCACCCAACGCCGTCACCAGTTCCGCATGCGCACTCAACCGCGCCGCCTGCACCTGCTGCTGCACTTGCTGCTGCTTGAACAACAAAGTCTGCGCATTGAGCACGTTGAGGTAATCAGTGAGGCCACGCTGATAGGCGATCATCGCGATGTCGTAAGTCTTCTGCGCAGTGGCCACCGACTCGGCGGCGAAGGCTTGCTGCTTGTTCATCGACTCGCGGCGGATCAACTGATCGGAGATGTTCTTCAGCGCATTGACCAGCGTCTGGTTGTAATGCGCCACGGCGATGTCATACCCGGCGGACGCTTCACCCAGTTCACTGCGCAAACGCCCACCGTCGAAGATCGGCAAAGAGATCGCCGGGCCGACGTTGTAGTTGAGCTTCTTGCCAGTCAAAAACTCCAGCGCGCCGCCACCGGTGGCCATGTAGCCGAGGCTGCCGACCAGATCGACGTTGGGATAAAAGCCGGCGTGCGCCACGTCGATGCCGCGTGCCTGCGCCGCCACTTGCCAGCGACTGGCAACCACGTCCGGGCGCTGACCGAGCAGCTCGGCGGGCAATGCCGACGGCAGCTTGAGCGCTGCGCCCAGCGCCAAAGTCGGCCGCTGCAACTGCGCCCCGTCGCCCGGGCCTTTACCGGCCAGCGCGGCGATCTGGTTTCGGCTCAGGGCGATTGCTTCGTCCAGCGCATCCAGTTGCCGATGGGTTTCCGGCAACGGCGTTTCGGCCTGGCTGACTTCGAAGTGCGTGCCGATGCCGCCGTTCAGGCGCTTCTGCGCCAGATCGAGAATCTGCTGTTGCTGCTTCAGCGTCGCGGCGACGATGTCGCGCTGGGCGTAATGCAGCGACAGCTCGATGTAGGCGCGCACGATGTTGTTCTGCAATTCCAGCTGCGCCAGCCGCGCTTCGGCGGCGCTCATGTGCGCCAGATCCACCGCGCGTTCGCTGGCATTGCTTTCACGGCCCCAGAGGTCGAGGGCATAGCTGAAACCGAGCGCGGCGTTGTTGTCCCAGGTGGTGGTGTTGGCCAACTCGCCCGGGCCGTAGAACTGGTCGGTCGGCCAGTTGTGGCGCTTGAGCGTTGACTCACCATTGATCTGCAACGACTCGGCGGCCTCGGCGACACCGGCCAGCGCCTTGGCCTGACGCACCCGCGCCGCAGCCATGGCCATGCTCGGACTGCCCTGCACGGCGAGGTCGATCCAGCGATTGAGTTGCGGGTCGCCGTAGGCTTGCCACCATTGTGCGGTGGGCCAATTGGCGTCTTTGGCGGCGTGGGCGATGGCGTCGTCAGTGGCCAGTGCGTCGGCTTCCAATGCCTTGCTATGCGGGGCAATTCCTTGCGTTGAGATGCAGCCGCTGAGACCCAGGGTAAAAGCCAGAACACTGAGCGGCAAAAGCGCTCTGTTGATGCGACGCGGCACAGCTGCGAATTCCTGAAAGAGGATAAGGCGGGGGACTTGTGCAGGAGTTGCCGAAGGCTGCGATCTTTTGACCTTGATTCCCTTAAATCAAAATCAAAAGATCGCAGCCTTCGGCAGCTCCTGCAGGGAACGGCGCAATTCTAGGTGGGCGCCTTGGTGGCGATAAGCTGGGATTCCTGTGAATCTTTGTTACCGTTAACGAGATAATCCCTTGGTCGGGGGTCTCAGCCCCTGAAACTTCGTGTCACAATTTGCCATCTCCCTTGAGAGCACCCCATGGACACATTGCAAAACATGCGCGCCTTCAGTTGTGTGGCCGAAGCCGGCAGCTTCACCGCCGCCGCCGTGCAACTCGACACCACCACGGCCAACGTCTCGCGCGCGGTCTCCAACCTGGAAGCCCACCTGCAAACCCGCCTGCTCAATCGCACGACCCGGCGCATCGCCCTGACCGAGGCCGGCAAGCGCTATCTGCTGCGCTGCGAGCAGATCCTGGCCTATGTCGAAGAAGCCGAAGCCGAGGCCAGCGAAGCCCACGCCCGCCCCGCCGGCCAACTGAAAGTGCACACCATGACCGGCATCGGCCAGCACTTCGTGATCGACGCCATCGCCCGCTACCGCAAGACCCACCCGGACGTGACCTTCGACCTGACCATGGCCAACCGCGTGCCGGACCTGCTCGATGAAGGCTACGACGTGTCCATCGTGCTGGCCCGCGAACTGCCGGACTCGGGCTTCGTTTCGCAGCGCCTGGGCATCACCTACAGCATCGTCTGCGCCTCCCCGGCCTATGTGAAAGCCAACGGCTGCGCGCAAAAACCCAGCGACCTGCTGAACCACGCCTGCCTGCGCCTCGTCAGCCCGGTGATCCCCCTGGAAAAATGGGCCTTCGACGGCCCCGAAGGCCAAGAAATGGTCACCATCAACAGCTCGCCATTCCTGGTCAACTCCGCCGACGCGATGAAGACCGCGATCATCAGCGGCATGGGCGTCGGCGTCCTGCCGGTCTACGCCGCCATCGAAGGCCTGCGCAACGGCACGCTGGTGCGGATGATGCCCAACTACCGCTCGCAGGAACTCAACCTGTACGCGATCTACCCGTCGCGGCAATACCTGGATGCGAAGATCAAGACCTGGGTCGAGTATTTGCGCGGGTCGCTGCCGGAAATCCTTGCCGCGCACCAGGCAGAACTGGCCGCCTACGAGTTAAGCGGCAGCCTCGCCGGAGCCCGCGTCGCCAACTGATTTTCAACACATCACTAAACCTGTAGGAGCTGCCGCAGGCTGCGATCTTTTGCCCTTGATGTTTAAAAATCAAAAGATCGCAGCCTACGGCAGCTCCTACAAAAGCGGTGATTTGACGGGAGTTTTCCGACAGGTTTTGACGGTTGTGGGTCGGAAGTGGGGTGGATAGGCTGGTTCGGTCGCTGACACATCAGCGACCGGGTCTGGAAAACCCGAAGGGTCAAAGCACATGACATAATGCCGCGCTTTTTCAGCGCCGGTGTTTCAGTTATGGCGGCTGTGCGTGGGAGACCCTCGGGTCTGCCGGGTTTGATCCTTTGCCGGTTTTTCCAGCCTGCGTACAGCTGCCACCCACTTCGCCTGGAAAACGAAGAGTGGCAGTTCCATTTCGTCAAAAGGATCTTTGCCATGATTAAGCCTTCACCCAATCCGCCCCAAGCGGAAAGCACCTCCCCCTATGAATCCCTCGATTCCAGAAAACTCCACGACGCCGCCGAGCGTGCACTCGACCATTACCTGAAACCGTCCGCCGCCACCGTGAGATTTCACAACCCCAGCAGCATGTTCCAGGTCGCCCCCGACATGGACAACGAAAGCCTGCTGGTTCACGCCTGCGAATCACTGGCCTCGGCGAGCATCATGACCAGCGACATTGCGGCCTATGTGGACAGCCCGCAGCGGCAGACCATTCTGGCCATCCAGCAGATCATCATGCTGGCTGAACTGGCGGTGAACCGAGTGCTGGATAACCACGAAATCTCGCAGTCTCCAACACACAACTAATCCCCCTGTGGGAGCGAGCCTGCTCGCGAAAGCGTCAGCCCATTCAATATTTTTGGTGCCTGACACACCGCTTTCGCGAGCAGGCTCGCTCCCACAGTTGGAATGGGTGTGGTCAGTTGGAGACTGGTCGGCTCGTAGGCCGCCATCGCGAGCAGGCTCACTCCTACAGTTGGAATGGGTGTGGTCAGTTGAAAACTGGCCGGCTGCCAGGCCGCCATCGCTGGCAAGCCAGCTCCCACAATGACTGGATGCATTCAGTTGAAGTCTGGTCGGCTGCCAGGCCGCCATCGCGAGCAGGCTCACTCCTACAGAAAAGCAAAGCAGTCCAGACAGACCGCATGCTCTTCACCACTCAAATGGCCGAGTGTCAGCTCGCCGAAAGCTCTTGATCTTGCCGTGCCGGCCCCTTCGGCAGGCTGAGTGGAGGGGTTCATCCGGGGGTAGGCGCGCAGCGCCATGCGGCGAAGCCGCATACATCGAGAGGAGGTGCAGCGAAGCAAACCGGAGGCGATGCCCCCGGATGAACCCCGCAACGAAGGAACCCGAGCCTAGGCGAGGGCCGTACGCCGGGGCCCAGACCTTTGCTTCCTTTGGGGCGTTTGCCAAAGGGAGTCGCCGTAAGGGCGAAACCGCCAGCCGCAACACCCGCAAAAACGGATATACACCCAAAACCCCAGGAGCATGGTCGGCCCAGAGGCCGCCAAGACAAGCCAAACCCCACACAGAAATGTTAGCGTGCTTGGTAATCAAGACAGCCGAGCCCAAGCCCAATGAAAAAAACAGTCCTGGCCTTCAGCCGCATCACCCCGCCCATGATCGAGCGCCTGCAGCAAGAGTTCGACGTCATCGTCCCCAACCCGAAAAACGGCGACATCAACGCCCAATTCAACGAAGCCCTCCCCCACGCCCACGGCCTCATCGGCGTCGGCCGCAAACTCGGCAAAGCCCAACTCGAAACCGCGACAAAACTCGAAGTGGTCTCCAGCGTCTCTGTCGGATACGACAACTACGACCTCGACTACTTCAACGAACGCGGGATCATGCTCACCAACACCCCCGACGTGCTCACCGAAAGCACCGCCGACCTCGCCTTCGCCCTGATCATGAGCAGTGCCCGACGCGTCGCCGAACTCGACGCCTGGACCAAGGCCGGCCACTGGCAAGCGAGCGTCGGCGCCCCACTGTTTGGCTGTGACGTCCACGGCAAAACCCTCGGCATCGTCGGCATGGGCAACATCGGCGCCGCCGTCGCCCGCCGCGGCCACTTCGGCTTCAACATGCCAATCCTCTACAGCGGCAACAGCCGCAAGACCGCACTGGAACAGGAGCTTGGCGCGCAATTTCGCAGCCTCGACCAGTTGCTCGCCGAAGCCGATTTCGTCTGCCTGGTGGTGCCGCTCAGCGACAAGACCCACCACCTGATCAGCCACCGCGAGCTGGCCCTGATGAAACCGGGCGCGATCCTGGTCAACATCTCCCGTGGCCCGGTGGTCGACGAACCGGCGCTAATCGAAGCCCTGCAAAACAACCGCATCCGTGGCGCCGGCCTGGACGTCTACGAGAAAGAACCGCTGGCCGAGTCGCCGCTGTTCCAGTTGAAAAATGCGGTGACATTGCCGCACATCGGCTCGGCCACTGGCGAAACCCGCGAAGCCATGGCCAATCGCGCAGTGGCCAACTTGCGCAGCGCCTTGCTCGGCGAGCGCCCACAGGATCTGGTGAACCCGCAGGTCTGGCGCAGTTAAATAAGAACGGGCAAGTGTCAGCAGACACTTGCCCGTCAAGTTACGCATTTGCACATACTTTGCAATTCAACCCGGCACCCAAACAAAAGACCCCGCTATAAACTCTCCCGACATATCGAACTCTCGAAAAATGTTATGGAGAACACATTTGAACGCTCTGACCATGGATAAAATTATCCGCTACAGCAAAGTCATACTGATGGGCTATATCAGTTTTTTCGGCTTGCTGATGATATTCAGCAATCTCACCGACTACGGATCAAACTACCAATATGTCGCGCACGTACTCAGCATGGACACGACCGAACACAATGCCAACTTGCGCTATCGCACCATTACTTCGCCGATACTGCACCACCGCATCTACTGGCTGATCATCACACTGGAAGTCACCTTCAGCACATTTTGCCTGTTGGGCGCCTATCAACTTTTCAAGAACATCAATGCTTCCAGTGAAGAGTTTCATGAGGCCAAGAAGTTCTCCGTCATTGGCCTGCTGATTGCGATTTTTATCTATTACGTATGTTTTCAAGTTATCGGAGTCGAATGGTTCGACATGGACACTTCGGAACATTGGAACGCCAAGGACTGGGCTCGGCATATTGTCGATTTCATCTTGCCGCTGATGATTTACATCGTGATAAAAGTCGAGCGCTGAACATCAGCGCCCGAACAGTTTTGCGTTCAAGCCAACTTGCCCTGTCCCGGCAATACCGCTGCCCGAGGCTTGCGAAATACCAAGACGTTGCCGAACATCACCAGTACCAGCCCGACCAGCGCCGGCGCTGTCCACTGGTAGCCTTCAGCAAACGCCGACACGTTCAGTGCCACCACCGGGAACAGCACGGTGCAATAGGCTGCGCGCTCCGGGCCCATGCGCCCGACCAGCGTCAGGTAGGCGGTGAAGCCAATGACCGAACCGGGGATCACCAGATACAGCAACGCGCCGACATAACGTGGCGACCAGTCCATGTCGAACGGAATGCCTTTGATCAGACACCACACCGACAACATGGCCGCCCCGTAGGCCATGCCCCAGGCATTGGTGGTCAGCGGTTTCAGGCCGGCCTTCTGCTGCAGGCTCGAGAGCATGTTGCCCGCCGAGAAACACAGCGTGCCGCACAGCGCCAGACCAAGCCCGAGCAAGGTTTCCGGGCTGGCATGATGGCCGGCCAGTTCCGGCCAGAACAGCATCCCCAGACCGAACAGGCCGAGCGCCCCGCCCATCAGCACATTGCGGGCGATGCGCTGACCGAAGAACACTCGGGCATTGAGCGCGTTCCACAAGGTGGCTGTGGAAAACACCACCGCCACCAGTCCGCTGGGAATCCACTGGCTGGCGGTCAGAAAGCACATGAAGTTGACGCAAAACAGGCACAAACCCTGCGCCACGCAGATCAGGTGCCCGCGCCGATTCATCGGCTGCAACCGCCGGCTGAGCAGCAGCAAAACGAACAGCACCAGCGCGGCGAGACCGAAGCGATAGACGATCGACACCGGAATCGCCACCACACCGAGTTGCCATTTCAGGGCAATCCAGGTGGTGCCCCAGATCAGCACGGTCAGCAGATACAGCGAAAGGTTCATGACGAAACTCCTGAGAACACCGGGCACTCTGTGACGAGCGAGCTTGCTCGCGCTTGAGTGCGCAGCACTCACTGATGGGGCCGCTGCGCAGCCCGGCGGGAGCAAGCTCCCTCGCCACAGGGTTGTGTTGAATGGAGATTCAGGGTGCGGCAGCATGGATCGGCGCGCTTGCAGATTCTTGCGCTTTTGTCGCCCGACAGGCTGGCAGCGCGAAGGCTACGGAGTAGGATGCAAGGCGTTGGAGAGAACCGCACATGGCCGCTATCGATACCCTGCAAGTCTTTCAAGCCCTCAACCGCTCGCCGAACGCACGCCTGGTGCACAGCGCCGAGCTCGGTGACGGCTTGTCCGCGGCTCTGTGGACCAACCACCACGATGCCCAGGAATACGAAGCGCCGAGCCATCACACGCTGTCCTGCTACATCGCTGGCGGCACCGGCACGTTCCGTCGCGGTCAGCCGGGGCACAAGGGCGGGCCGGACAAGCTGTGCATCCTGCCGGCGGATCATGAATCGGGCTGGGTGATCAACGGTGATATTCGTCTGGCGCATTTGTATTTCAGCGCCGAACAATTTGCTCTGGGTTGCGTCACGCTGCTCGATCGCGAGCCGCGAGAGATGCAGCTGCGTGAACAGACCTTTCTGGAAGATCCGCAGCAGGCGCGACGCTTTCGCCAGTTACTGACGCTGAACTGGGACGAACCTGCCGAACGTCTGCTGACCAGCAGCATCGCCCATGAATTGATCAGCCATACCTTGCTCAGCCAGGTCGGCGCCCGTCAGGGTTTGCGCCTCAAGGGCGGACTGGCGCCGCATCAGCGGCGACAATTGGTCGAATTCATCGACAGTCAGTTGGCCGAGCCGATCAGCCTCGGGCAACTGGCCGGGTTGTGTGCGTTGTCGGAATATCACTTCGCCCGAATGTTTCGCGTGAGCTTCGGTTTGCCACCGCACCAGTACGTGCTGGCGCGCCGCTTGAGCCGGGCGCGGGAGTTGTTACGCGGGACGGGGTTGCCGCTGGGGGAGATTGCGCTGGCGTGCGGGTTTGCCAGTGCCAGTCATTTCACCAACCGGTTTCGGCAGGTGCTGGGTGGGACGCCTGGGGATTATCGGCAGGCGTTTTTGCGTTAGAGCCAGATCAAAAGATCGCAGCCTTCGGCAGCTCCTACAGTTGGAATGCGTTTCCCCTGTAGGAGCTGCCGAAGGCTGCGATCTTTTGCTGTTTTCCGATCAGAACTCCAAAGTACTGGAGAGCGAAATCTGCCGAGAATCGCCCATCGACACAAAGAACCGGCTCGCCGCCGAGGTGTAGTAGGTACGGTCGAACAGGTTCTTCACGTTGAGCTGGAACTTGACCTTCTGCCCCTCGAGTTTGGTGTCGTAAGTGGCGAATGCATCGGCCACGGTGTAGCTCGGCAGGTCGAAATCATTCACCGCATTGCCCGCGCGTTCGCCGACATACCGCGCCCCGGCACCGACCCGCAGTTGATCGCCACCGATCACGCTGCCGAAGTCATACACCGCCGACAACGAGCCGCTGTTCTTCGCCACGTTTTGCAGGCGATTGCCTTTGTAGTCCGGGTCTTCGGTGACCTCGGCATCGGTGTAAGCATAGGCGCCGATCAGGCTCCAACGGTCGGTCAACTGGCCGGTCAGGTCCAGTTCCAGACCACGGGAACGCACCTCGCCGGCGGCGCTGTAGATCGTGGTCGGGCCTTCGGCGTTGGCCACCAGCACGTTGCGCTTCTTGATGTCGAACAGCGCGATGTTGCCGGTGATGCGCCCCGGCATGTCCAGGCGCGCACCCAGCTCCCACGACTTGGCTTGTTCCGGCGCGATGCTGCCGTCGAGCACGGTGCTGCTGCCGCTGAGCGGGGCGATGGTCGAGTTGGGTTTGAACGATTCGGTGTAGCTGCCGTAGAACGACAGCTCATCGGTGTAGCGATACACCAGACCGGCGCGCGGTACGAATTTCTGCCCGTTGCTGTCGGTGTTGGCTTTGAACGGCACACCTTTGCCGGCGTACTGGTCGTACTCCTGGAAACGCCCGCCGGCGACCAGAATCCACTGCTCGTTAAGGTGGATGGAGTCCTGCATAAACACCGAATCGCTGCGCAGCAGATCGGTCTGCGCACTGTCGGCCGGGCTGACCGTGGTGCCCTCGACTTCACGGCCATACACCGGATTGACGTAGCTGAAGGTGCTCAGGCTTTTCTGGCGGATCAGGTCGGCGCGGTAGATCTTGCGGTACTCGTCGTCGACGCCGAACACCAGGTCATGTTGCATGCCCAGCAGGTTGACCTTGCCTTCGAGGCTGGCGGTGGTGAAACGGTCAGTGCTGATCGCGCCTTGCGTGCCGTCCATGCTGCGGGTCAGCGTGCCTTTTTTGGTGTCGATGGCGGTCACGCGCACTTGGCTGGCGTCGTAGGTTTCGCGGTTCCAGCTGTAACCGAAATGGGCTTTCCAGTCGTCGTTGAGTTCGTGATCGGCCTCGAAATGGTACAGGTCGGAGCGGCCTTCCATGTCGTTGAACGGCTCGTCCAGACGCTCGTTGCGCGAGATGTCCAGCGGATGGTTGGTGCGCGGGTCGATCACCGTGCCACGGTCAAACGGCGTAAGAAATTCACGATGTTCATAGCCGAACGAGAGCTTGGTGCGCTCGCCGAACCAGGCCAGCGACGGCGCGATCAGCGTCTCGCGGTGGGTGCCGTAGTTGCGCCAGTAATCTTCGTCTTCGTGGTCCAGCACCAACCGGTAGGCCAGCCCGGATTCACCCAGCGCACCGGTGCTGTCGAAGGTGCCGCCGCTGCCATTCTTGCCGTCGCCGTACGTCGAGCCGCGCAGGGTCAGCGCGTTGTATTGGGTCAGTTCCGGCTTTTTGCTGACCAGGTTGACCACGCCGCCCGGATCCTGAATGCCGTAGAGCAGCGAGGCCGGGCCCTTGAGCACTTCGACCCGATCGACCGTCGCGTTCATCCCGCGGCCCTGCACGATCGGCATGCCGTCGCGCATGATCGAGCCATTGCGGTTGTCGCCGAAACCGCGGGTCATCACCGAGTCCTGGGTGCTGCCCAAGGTGTTGCCCTGGGTGATGCCGCTGACGTTGGCCAGCGCATCGTCGAGATTGCGCGGGGCCTGATCGCGAATGACTTGAGCCGGGATCACGTTGACGGTCTGCGGGATTTCCTGCAGCGAAGCCGAGGAGCGCATCACCGAACTGGTCTGCGGCGGCTGGTAGCTCATCGACTCGTCGCGCATCGAGGTGATGGTGGTCGCGCCGAGATTGAGGGCGCCTGTGGCGGGTTGCGGTTCCAGCGCCAGGGTGTGGCTGTCGGTACGGCGGAAGGTCATGCCGGAGCCGCTGAGCAGGCGTTGCAGCGCCTGCTCAGCGCTCATCTGGCCACTGACCGCCGGGGCATTGAGGCCGTACGGCGCTTCGTCGGTGTAGACCACGCTTTGCCCGGTGACGCGGCTGAAGTCGCTCAGGGCTTGCGGCAACGGTTTGGCGCTCAGGGAAAAATTGAACTGCTTCTGCGCCGGGCTGCTGACGGTATCGGCGGCGAGCGCCACGCTCATTGGCAACAGCGCCAACGCGGAAAAACTCAATGCCGAAACACCCAACCACTGTTTGACCGAACCCGATTTTGCCCTGGACTTCATTGCTCAATGACCTGTGTAGAACCGCAACGGATGCGAATGACTCGCAGTTTCAGTCACTACACGGATGGGGCTGTGGTTTACCTCACCACAAATTTGAAAATATTTTTTGGTGTCTGAAAGAACGCTATCGCGAGCAGGCTCACTCCTACAGGGGGAACGCATTCCAAATGTAGGAGTGAGCCTGCTCGCGATGGCGCCGGCAGGCTCAGCGCAGAATTATCAGATGCCCCAACACCTGATGCTGCTCAAACCCCATCACCCCTTGCAGCGAACTCAACACAGCCTGCGGATCCCTGCTCGGAAAACTGCCGCTGACCTTGCGCGCACCCAATTCATCATTGAGCACAACAATCCGTCCCGGGTAATAGCGCCGCAAATCCTGCACCACCTCGGCCAACGACGCCTTGTAGTAATTCAGCCAGCCCTGACGCCAGGCCAGCAGCGCTTCGCTGTCCACCGCGTGCAGTTTTTCCGCAGTGCCCTGCCCGTAAGCCACTTGCTGGCCGGCCGTCAGAATCTGCTGCGGCGCGTCGCGATCCGCCGTCACGCCGACGCGCCCGGACAGCACCGTGACCTGCGCACCGTGAGGTTGCAGGCGCACTTCGAATTGCGTGCCGAGGACCCGCGCCTGACCCTGCTCGGCCTCGACCACGAACGGCTCGCCGGTGTGGGTGACAGTGAAAAACCCGGCGCCACGGCGTAGCTGCACATGCCGCTCGCCCTGGCTGAAATCCACGGCGATGGCGCTGTCAGCGTCCAGCGTGACTTGCGATTGATCGGCCAGCGTTACGGTGCGGATCTCGCCCGGCGCCGAAACGTAATCAGCACCAAGATCGTCGATCCAGCGCTGCGGTTGCCAGCCCGTGCCGAGGCTGATCATCAGCAACAGGCACGCGGCCATCGCCAGCGCGCCGGACCAGCGCACAAGTGCCGGGCGACGCGGGCGGTCCATCGCGTTGAGGTAGCCCTGCAACGCCAATGCGTCTTCAGCGGCCAAGGTACGCGCCGGGCTTTCGCTCAACTCCCACAGCACTTGCGCCTGCGCGTACGCCTCGGCGTGGGCCGGGTCGGCGCGCAGCCATTGGCTGAAGGTCAGTTGATCGCCGGTGCTTGGTCGGTCGTGCAGCAGACTCAGCCAGGCGAGCGCGGCCTGTTCCTGAGCGGGCGTTGGAGTGACGTGGTCGGTGGGCTTCACGGTGCTTTCCCTGGCAGGCGTGGCGCGGGTTCGCGCAGGCTGGCCTTGCAGGCCTCGAGGGCGCGCATCATATGTTTTTCCACGGCGCTTTGGGACAGGCCCATGGCCTTGGCGATGTCCGCGTATTTGCGGCCGTGGATGCGATTGAGCAGAAAGATCTGCCGGGTGCGCTCGGGCAGGGCGCGCAACGCTGCCTCAACATGGCGCAGATCATTGCCCGCTTCGAGCGCGGCTTGCGGTTCGCTGCCGTGGCTGTCCGGCTCATCCGGTTGCCAGCCCTCATTGACCCGCACCCGCGTGCCTTCGCTGCGCAAGTGATCAATGGCGATGTTGCCGGCGCAGCGCAAAAGATAGGTGCTGAGTTCTTCGACCTGTACCAGCGGCCGCCGCCAGAAACGCAGGAACAGATCCTGCACCAGATCCGCCGCCGTGGCCCGGCAGCCGACGCGCCGGTTCACCAGCGCTTCCATCTGCGAGCGCTGCGACAAAAACACCTGAAGAAAATGCGCACGCGCGCCATGGGGCTCGTCGTCGCGGGATTCCGGAGGATGACCGATCAGCATGTCAGCACTGCGCCCAGATGGCGACCGGGCTGGCCAACAGGCTCAGCGCGGCCAGTGCGAGGGCCAGCCGTGGGCGATACGGCAGCAACAGTACCAACGCCAAGGCGCTGAGCATGAGTACCGCGAACCAGTCGACCAGACCGAAACTCCAGCCGTTTGCAGCGACCGCCGCCCAGAGCGACAACCCGAGCAACAGCCAACCGGCGAGTTTCAGACCCCGTGCGCGTCGGGCCGAGGGTTTGTTGCCGAGCAGTTCATCGTGGTGTCGAGGCATCGACAGACACAACGCGCTGAACCCGGCGTAGCACAGCAACAACGCCAGCAGCATCAGCGGACCTCCTGCTCAAGCGCGATCGGCCGAGGCTTTTCCCGGGGTGTTTTTTTCACGCTGACGGTGCTGCCGGCATGCTGCATTTTCCATGCGGCCCAGCCGAGAAACAGGCCTGTGCCCAGGCAAGTCAGATCGAACCCCGCCAGCGTCCAGTCACCGTGCGCCAGCGTTTCGCCGAGATTCCATGGCGTGGTCAAATTGATCAGCGGCACCGCGATAAACAGCACGGCAGTCAGCCCCAGTTGTTCGACCCAGGCCTTTCGTCCTTTGCGCAGCAACGCATGCACCACGCTCAAGGCCCAGGCGATGAAAAACCCATTCACTTCTTGATCGGCGCGCCCGGCCAGGTCTGCCGGCAACAGGCGATTGGCCAAAAAGAACACCGCCACCGCCAACACCAGACCGGCCATGCTGGCGATGTTCAGCACTTCCACCAGGCGCAATTCGAACGGCATCACGCCGCTCTTGGCGTGCTTGAGCTGGCGCTTGCCGAGCCAGATCACCAGCCCGGTGCCGATCATCGCAGTACTCGCCAGACCGCAGATGAAATACAGCCAGCGCAATGTCGCCCCGGCGAAGTGGCCCATGTGCAAACCGTAGAACGTGCCGCCAACCGCCATCGCCACGGGCTGCTCCGGGGTGCCGCCGAGAAGTTCGCCGGTGACACCGTTGAACGTCACCGCGCGACCGAAATCATGGACGACGCGGTCGCCACTGCGCGACAGCACCACCGAGGCATTCGCATCCCCCGGGTTGTTCACCGTCAGCCGCGCGGTGCTGCCTCCCGCCCACTGCTCGCTGGCCTTGGCCAGCAGTGGCGCCATCGGGCTCAGCGGCGCCGCCCGATTGGCTCGCTCAGGGGTCTTCGATGCCGGGAAAACTTCGTCGTAAAAAGCGCGCACGTCGCCGTTATAGGACGCCAGAATGCTCGCCGGCATGACCATCGCCATGAAAATCACCAGGCTGCTGTAGGTGATCATCAGGTGAAACGGCAGCACCAGCACGCCGACCGCGTTATGCCCGTCGAGCCATGAACGCTGGCCCTTGCGCGGGCGAAAGGTGAAGAAGTCCTTGAAGATTTTCTTGTGAGTGATGATGCCGGTGATCAGCCCGACGAACATCACCATCGCCGCCATCGTCGCCAGCCAGCGGCCCCAGGGATAAGGCATTTGCAGCTGGAAATGGACGCGGTAGAAGAACTCGCCGCCCAGGCTTTCGCGGGCCTGGACTTCGCTGCCGGTCTGCGCATCGAGTGTTCTGGATTCGAACGTGCCACGCTCGCCCGGTGTGTTCGGCGCCTGCTGCCAGCGCACCGTCAGGCCGGGATCACGGGCGTCGGGCAAGTCGATCAGCCAGCGCGCGGCGCCGGCGGCGTGTTGTTGCAGGTAACTTTGCGCCAGGGTCAGGCTCGCTTCGGCATTGATTGGCCGCGCGGGAATTTCCGGCTGCATCCAGTGGCTGATCTCATCCTTGAAATAGGCCAGCGTCCCGGTCAGGAAAATTGCAAACAGCAGCCAGCCGAACACCAGCCCGGTCCAGGTGTGCAGCCAGGCCATCGACTGGCGAAAGCCCTCTTTCATGCGTAGCCCAAGCCCCGCGCGGCACCCGACAGCGTCGCCAGAATCACGCTCGGCACCAGCAACCCGACCCACGCCGACCATGCCGTGCGGCACGCGAAGCACCACAGCACCGCGACCAGATAGACCAGAAAGGAAATGGTCATGCCGGTCACCACCGCTTCGGCGCGGCCTAACGGCAGCCACGTCGTCAGCGCGACACTGGCCAGCGCCGCGACCAGATAGCCGCCGAACACCGCCGCCAGCACCCGCGAAGTGACAGCCAGACGATAGGACATGGGAAGTGAGGCGAGTTTGCCTTTCATGTTTCGACCCTGAAACGAAAAACGTCCGGCCGACAAGCCGAACCAACAGGCGAGCAATATTAATGATAAATATTCTCATACGCAAAAGCATCTGATTGCCGACCACCGCGCGCGCCCCTACAATGCGAACAGTTCTTGTTCTCTAACGCATCCAGCGTGCGCCCGGAGTAATACCCTTGCCGTCCGCCCATCCCGTCGAATCGCTCTACCACGACCACCACAGCTGGCTCACCGGCTGGTTGCGGCGCAGGCTCGGCTGCCCGGAGAGTGCGGCGGATCTGGCGCAAGACACGTTCATCCGCGTGCTCAGCGCCCGCGAACCCGCGGTGATCATCGAACCGCGCGCCTTCCTCACCACCCTCGCCAAACGCGTGCTGTTCAATCATTACCGTCGTCAGGACCTCGAACGCGCCTACCTCGAAACCCTGGCGCAGATGCCGGAAGTGACCGCGCCTTCGGAAGAAGACAAAGCGATCATCCTGCAAACCCTGATCGAACTGGATCAATTGCTCGATGGCTTGCCGCGACCGGTCAAACGCGCGTTTTTGCTGGCACAGGTCGATGGCCTGACTTATCCGCAGATTGCTGCCGAGCTGGGCATCTCGGTGGCCACGGTCAAGCGTCACCTGCAAAAAGCCGCCCTGCGCTGCTACTTCGCCCTATGAATCGCGCTCCGGATTTCTCTGCGCAAGTGGCCGAACAGGCCGTGCACTGGCTGATGGAAATGCAGCAAGGCACGCTCTCCCCACGCCAGCAACAGGCCTGGCAGCAATGGCTGGACGCCCACAGCGAACATCGTCGGGCGTGGGAGCACATGCAGCGGGTCAACCAGCGCTTGCGCGGCGTGGCGTCGCCATTGGCCCATGCCGCGTTGAACGGGCCGAAGTCTTCCAGCCGCCGACAGGCGCTCAAATTGCTGCTGCTTCTCGGTGCCGGTTCCGCCGTCACCTGGGGCATGCGCGAGCACAATCCACTGCCGACGCTGCTCGCCGACTACCGCAGCCCGGTGGGCCAACGTCGCAAGATTGCGTTGGGCGCCGGCAGCCAGTTGCAGCTCAACACCGCGAGTGCGGCGGATGTGGACGGTGCACAACGGCTGATCCGTTTGCTGGAAGGCGAGATCCTCCTGAGCAGCGCGCAGGCGTTCGAAGTGCGCACCGCACAGGGTGTGCTGAAAACCAGCGCGGCCCGGCTCAACGTGCGGCAATTTGCCAATCGCACGCAGGTGGCGTTGTTCGAAGGCCAGGTCGAATTGATCACCCACGGACGCGCCCCGATGTGGTTGCCGGTTGCCCGGCAGTTGAGTTTCAGCACCACCTCGATCAGCGCAGCCCAGCCACTGGATGCCAACAGCGGCGCCTGGGCCGACGGCATGCTGATCGCTGCGCACATGCGCTTGGGCGACTTTCTTGATGAGCTCGGCCGTTACCGTCGCGGGCAGTTGCATTGCGATGCGAAAGTTGCGGACTTGCTGATCTCCGGGACTTATCCACTGGACGACAGTGAGCGGATTCTTGATCTGCTGCAAATCAGTCTGCCGGTGACCGTGCGGCGCTTTACCCGCTATTGGGTCAGCGTCGAAGCGCGGGCTTAGACGCAAAATCAAAAGATCGCAGCCTGCGGCAGCTCCCACATTGGCTCGGTGTACATCCTGTAGGAGCTGCCGCAGGCTGCGATCTTTTGCTTCAGAAAATAAATGAGCCGTTTTTCAGATCTGGCGTGACAGAGAAGGAAAGCCCCCTTGATTCAACCTTCTCAGGATCAACCTTCATGCACCCCACCCGCCTCACGCCACTGGCCCGCAGCCTGCGCAACTTCGTACTGGGCGCCAGCCTGAGCTTCAGCGCCCTGCCGGCCATGGCCGCCGAAACCAAGGTTTACCATATTGCCCCGGCGTCGCTGGAAAACGCCCTCAACCAGTTTGGGCGTGAAGCCGGCGTGCTGATTTCCTTCAGCTCGCAAATCACCAGCGGCGTACAAAGCCGTGGCCTCGAAGGCAGCTACAGCGCTGCACAAGGTCTCGATGCGCTGCTCGCAGGCACTGGCCTGCAAGCTCGCGCCGAGGGCAATAATGCGTTCAGCCTGCAACCGGTCGGCGACACGGCGCTGGAGCTGGACACCTCGAAAGTCGTCGGTGACTGGCTCGGTGATGCAGCGCAGGTCAACGTCTTCGAACACCCGGGCGCCCGTGATGTGATCCGCCGCGAAGATTTCGAACGCCAAGGCGCGACTCAGGCGCGCGATGTGCTCAACCGCATTCCTGGGGTCAACGCTCCGGAAAACAACGGCACCGGCAGCCACGACATGGCGCTGAACTTCGGTATTCGCGGTCTCAATCCGCGCCTGGCTGCGCGCTCGACCGTACTGATGGACGGCATTCCCGTACCGTTCGCACCCTACGGCCAACCGCAGTTGTCGTTCGCGCCGATCAGCATGGGCAACATGGATGCCGTGGACGTGGTGCGTGGCGGCGGCGCCGTGCGTTACGGCCCGCAGAACGTCGGCGGCGTGGTCAACTTCGTGACCCGCGCCATTCCCGACGCGCCGACGGTAAAAGGTGGTTTTCAGACAGAGACCAGCCCGTCGTCAAGCCATGACGGCTTCAAGACCAGCGCCAACCTGCTGGCCGGCGGCACCAACGAAAATGGTCTGGGCGGCGCGCTGCTGTACTCCGGCACCCGTGGCGGCGACTGGCGCGAGCACAGCGACAGCGAAATCGACGACCTGATTCTCAAGGGCAAATACCAGCTCGACGAGGCCAACAGCTTCAACGCCATGGCCCAGTATTACGAGGGCAAGGCGGACATGCCCGGCGGCCTCAGCGTTGCCGATTACGATGCCGACCCGTACCAGTCGACGCGCCCCAAAGACCAGTTCTGGGGCCGTCGCACGATGTTCAACTTCGGCTATCGCTATCAGGAGGATCGCCGCGAATTCACCGCCAACACCTTCTTCACCAAAACCCTGCGCAGTGGTTATCTGGATCAGGGCAGCTTCCTCTCACTGTCACCGCGCGAATATTGGGTGCGCGGTTTCGAAACGCGTTTCGCCCAGGGCTTCGACCTCGGCCCGACCAGCCACGAAGTCGGCGTCGGCTACCGCTACATCAACGAGGCCGGCCACGAGTTGCGCTATCGCACGCCGATCAGCAGCAATCAATACCCGACCACCGACAGCCGTAACGACCGCGACACCCGCGGCGGCACCGAAGCCAATGCGTTGTTCGTCGACGACCGCATCGACATCGGCAAATGGACCATCACCCCGGGCGTGCGTTACGAGATGATCGAGTCGCAGCAGACCAACAACCTCACCGACGTCAAATACAAGGGCGACTACAACACCGCGCTGCCGGCGCTGAACGTGCTGTATCACCTGAGCGACAGCTGGAATCTGTACGCCAACACCGAAGGTTCGTTCGGCAGCGTGCAGTACAGTCAGATGCCCAATCGCGTGAGCAGCGGCGAAGTGAAACCGGAGAAAGCCCGCACCTGGGAACTCGGCACCCGTTATGACAACGGCGCCCTGCGCGCGGAGATCGGCGCATTCCTGATCAACTTCGACAACCAGTACGAAAGCAACCAGACCAACGATTCGGTGATCGCCCGTGGCGAGACCCGTCATCAGGGCATCGAGACCAGCGTCAACTACGCGCTGGATGACTTGAGCCCGGCACTGGCCGGTTTCGATGTGTACGCCACTTACGCCTATGTCGACGCGACCATCCGCGAAGACGGGCCGAACAAGGGCAATCGCGTGCCGTTCTCCTCAAAACACAAAGGCACGATTGGCGTCGGTTACACCGAAGGCCCGTGGAAACTCAACGTCGACAGCAGCTTCCAGAGCGACCAGTTCGCCGACAACGCCAACACCTCGAAAGAAAGCGCCGACGGCAGCACGGGCAAGATCCCGGGCTACATGCTGTTCAGCAGCCGCGCCGGTTACGACTTCGGCCCGCAGCTGTCGGATCTGAACGTGGCGGTGGGGGTGAAGAACATCTTCAACACCCAGTACTTCACCCGCTCGTTCGATGACAACAACAAGGGCAAGTACGTGGGTGAACCGCGCACGGTGTATGTACAAACGTCTGTGGCTTTCTAAGAAAACTGTGGCGAGGGAGCTTGCTCCCGCTCGACTGCGGCGCAGCCGTAAATCCTGCTGATGCGTTCTGGCTGTTGAACGACTTTGCAGGTTTTGGGGCCGCTTCGCAGCCCGGCGGGAGCAAGCTCCCTCGCCACAATGTTGACCACAAGACACAAAAAAAACGGGCCTGCTTGCGCAGGCCCGTTCTCATTGGGTGGTTTGAAAAATCAGCGCATCAACTGTTGATCGCTGCCTGTTCGTTCTCCAGAAACTCTTCTTCCAGCAGTGCGTCATTCGCCTTGCTGAATGGCACGATGGCGGCGCGGGGTTTGCCTCGCAGTTTGCCAAACAGGTGCTCCAGCGCGTGTTCGAGTTTTTCGGCGGCACCGTCGATCGCCTGTTCCAGCGAATCGGCCTTATGGGTGACGGAAATCGGTTGATGGCCTTTTGGCCGCGCTTCCAGTTGGCAGCGCAAGTCATGGGGACCTGGTTTGTCACCGTTCTCGTCGCTCAGGTGGACTTCGACACGGGTCAGGTCTTCTTCATAACGGTCGAGCGTGCTCTCAATGGTTGTACGTACCCACTCCTCCAGTCGTTTACTGCTTTGAATATGGTTATCGCTGTTGACTTGGATTTGCATAGTTCATCCCTTATTTCAGCTAGCTCGCGAGAGGCCTTGAATTGAATTTCCTGACCTCTTGGTTATAACAATCGGCCCGACTGACGAACATTTCAACCCCTGAAAAAAGATAAATATTCATTCGCAAAAAAAGCCGGACAACCGGGCAAGTCACTGGTAAGGTCGGGAGTTGGGTCGCCTGGCAACCCTGCAAAATCTGCTCACAATTGCCCGTCGTTCAACGGGTGCAAGCTGCGAAAAATCCCCGCCTCCTCCACCAGCCAGTCATGCACCGCGCGCACGCCCGGATGGCTCAACGCCCCCGGCGCATACAGCAGCACGTAGCGTTTGTGGTTGGGCACCGACAGGCCGAACGGCACAATCAACGTCCCGCGCTCCAGCTCATCGTTGAGCAACGTGCGCCGGGCAATCGCCACGCCCATACCGGCGATCGCCGCTTCGATGGTCAGGTGATTGCGATTGAACGTGTGCCCACGCCGTACGTCGGCACCTTCGAAACCGATCGCATTCAGATAAAACTCCCATTCCGCATATTCATAACTGCCGCGCCAGGCGGTGATGTCGTGCAACAACGGGAAATGCACCAGATCCGCCGGCCCATGCAACGGCGGGCGGCCACGCAACAGGTTCGGTGCGCAGACCGGGAAAATCTGTTCGTCGAGCAAGGCTGTGGATAACAGCCCCGGATAGCTGCCGTCATTCAGGTCAATCGCCAGATCAAAGTCGCCCTCGTGCAACGGCACGCTGCTGTCCTCGGCCACCAGGCGCAACTGGATGTCCGGATAACGCTGTTGCAGACGCGGCAACCGCGGCGTCAGCCATTTGCTGAGGAACGACGGAATCGAGCGCACTCGTAAAATCCCGCTGATCATCCCCGCATCCAGTCGACGCAATTCCGCATCAATGCTGCCGTAGGCCTCGTTGACGGTAATCGCCAACCGCTGCCCCTCCGCACTCAGCTCCACGCCCCGCGCCCGTCGGTGGAACAGGCGAAAACCCAGACGCTCTTCCAACTGACGAATCTGTTGGCTGACCGCCCCCGGGGTGATGTGCAGCTCTTCTGCGCAACGGGTGAACGACAGGTGCCGCGCGGCACAGGAAAACACCTGCAGCCAGACGTAGGTCTGGGCATGCAATTGACGACTCATCGTTTAGTCCTGCTAAAGGCTTACTTAGGAAATTTCGTTAGTCACGTAGGACCGAGGTAGGCAGTATCGCCGACATTGCGCTTGTCCTACAAAAAATGGCAGCGATTCCTACTCCATTGCTTGTAAGGGTTTAGCATGGCTATCAGTGTTTTCGATCTATTTAAAGTCGGCATCGGTCCGTCCAGTTCCCACACCGTCGGCCCGATGCGCGCCGCCGCGACCTTCGCCCAGGCGCTGATCGACCAACGGTTGCTCAACGATGTGCGTCGCGTGGAAATCCGTTTATACGGTTCGCTGTCGGCCACCGGCGTCGGCCATGCCACTGATCGCGCCACGGTCATGGGCCTGATGGGCGAATGGCCGGACAGCATCGATCCGGCGACCATCGACCCACGCATCCAGCAACTGCGCGAAAGCGGCCTGCTGCTTCTGGCCGGGCACAGAGAAATTTCCTTCAACTGGCAGCGCGACCTCCTGCTGCTGGACGAAAGCCTGCCCTACCACCCCAACGCCATGTCGCTGACAGCCTTTGGCGAAAGTGCCGAGCTGTTTACGCAGACGTACTATTCGATTGGCGGCGGTTTCATCATCGAAGCCGCGGAAGCCGAGTCCGGTGTGGCACCGGCCGGCGACGTGGTGCTGCCGTACGATTTTTCCAGCGCTGCCGAATTGCTGAGCCTGTGCAAGCAGCACAACTTGCGCGTGTCGGAACTGATGATGGCCAACGAACGGGCCTGGCGCAGCGACGCTGAAATCCGTAACGGCTTGCTGCACATCTGGTCGGTGATGCGCGAGTGCGTCGAGCAAGGCCTGCGCCACGAAGGCATCCTGCCCGGTGGGCTGAACGTGCCGCGCCGCGCGGCGAAACTGCACCGCAGCCTGCTGGAAATCGGCAAGCCGAACGTGATCAGTTCAACGCTGTCGGCGATGGAGTGGGTCAACCTGTTTGCCCTCGCCGTCAACGAAGAAAACGCTGCCGGCGGGCGAATGGTCACCGCGCCAACCAATGGCGCAGCGGGGATCATTCCGGCGGTGCTGCACTACTACATGAAATTCAATCCGGACGCGTCTGACGATGACGTGGTCGCGTTCTTCATGGGCGCCGCCGCCGTCGGCATTCTGTGTAAGAAAAATGCCTCGATCTCCGGCGCTGAAGTCGGCTGCCAGGGCGAAGTCGGTTCGGCCTGCGCCATGGCCGCAGCGGGCCTCGCCGAAGTGCTCGGCGCCACCCCGGAGCAACTGGAAAACGCTGCCGAAATCGGCCTGGAACACAACCTTGGCCTGACCTGTGATCCGGTCGGTGGCCTGGTGCAGGTGCCATGCATCGAGCGCAACGCCATCGCCGCCGTGAAGGCGATCAACGCCACGCAAATGGCCCTGCGCGGCGACGGCAAACACTTCATTTCCCTCGACCGGGTGATCCGCACCATGCGCGATACCGGCGCCGACATGCACGACAAATACAAAGAGACTTCACGGGGCGGCCTGGCCGTGAACTGGGTGGAATGCTGACGCGCATTCCCTGAGCGCCCCGGCAGGCCGCCACCCGCGGCCTGCCAAACGTGAGCCCGAGCAAAAATAATAACGAGGCAAAAACGATGACCGATGTACGTACACCTGCTGCCGAAAACCCCGCTGTAGATCGCACACGCAACACCGAAATTGCCCACAAGGGCTGGAGCAAATCCGACACCACCTGGATGCTCGGTCTGTACGGCACCGCCATCGGTGCCGGCACTTTGTTTCTGCCGATCAATGCCGGTGTCGGCGGTTTCTGGCCGTTGCTGATCCTGGCGCTGCTGGCGTTCCCCATGACCTTCTTCGCCCACCGGGGCCTGACCCGCTTCGTGTTGTCCGGGCGTTCTGGCGACATCACCGAAGTCGTCGAAGAACACTTCGGCATCGGTGCCGGCAAGCTGATCACCCTGCTGTACTTCTTCGCGATCTTCCCGATTCTGCTGGTGTACAGCGTCGCGCTGACCAACACCCTGAGCAGTTTCCTCGAACACCAATTGCACATCGCCCCGCCACCGCGGGCGATCCTGTCGCTGGCGCTGATCCTCGGCCTGATGGCGATCGTGCGTTGCGGGCAGAACGTGATCGTCAAAGCCATGAGCGTGCTGGTCTATCCGTTCGTCGCCGCGCTGCTGTTGCTCGGCCTGAGCCTGATCCCCAACTGGAACGGCGCGTTCTTCGCCAGCGCCAAGGAGGCGATGCCGCTGTCGACGTTCCTCAAGACGATGTGGCTGGCGATTCCGGTGATGGTGTTCTCGTTCAACCACTCGCCGATCATCTCTGCGTTCGCGGTTGACCAGAAACAGCGCTACGGCGCCGAAGCCGAGCGCAAGAGCAGCGGCATCCTCGCCATGGCCCACGGGATGATGGTGGTGACGGTGATGTTCTTCTGCTTCAGCTGTGTGCTGGCGCTGTCACCGGCCGATCTGGCCGCGGCCAAGGCGCAGAACATTTCGATCCTGTCGTACCTGGCCAACCACTTCCAGACCCCGGTCATCGCCTACGCCGCGCCGCTGATTGCGCTGGTGGCGATCACCAAATCCTTCCTCGGCCACTACATCGGCGCCAGCGAAGGCTTTCAGGGCATGATTGTCAAAAGCCTGCGCGGCCGTGGCAAAGTGATGTCGGCGAGCTGGCTGAACCGTGCGACCGCGCTGTTCATGATCCTCAGTTGCTGGGCCGTGGCCACCTTCAACCCGAGCATCCTCGGCATGATCGAAACCTTGGGCGGCCCGGTGATTGCCTGCCTGTTGTTCCTGATGCCGATGTACGCCATCCGCCGCGTGCCAGCCTTGCGCCAGTACTCGGGTCAGGTGTCCAACGTGTTCGTGGTGCTGATCGGTCTGATTGCACTGTCGGCGATCATCTATTCGGTTCTGCCCTGAAACGGGCCACAAATGACAAAGGCGAGCCATGGGCTCGCCTTTTTTTCGCCGTATCCATTGTCCAACAATTTTCCCGGCACAGCCCTTGCAATTCCTATGTAGGAGCTGCCGCAGGTTCGGGCCGCGTTCGGACGATCTTTTGATCTTCATGACCGAAGTCAAAACAGCGCAGATCAAAAGATCGCAGCCTTCGGCAGCTCCTACGTAAAGCAACAACACAGGCCACGGAATGGCCGATGGTCCGGTATGGCGAACCAACCCGATCACGGCCGGTCAACAACTGCACGTTCAATCAGGCGGTGACGCATCATGGACAATCCTTTTCAGATCATTACCGATGCCTTCGCGCCGGACTATCAGATCAACCTGAGCATTCAGGGGCTGGACGGCAGCATCATGCTGACCCTGTCCAACAGCGGCCGGATCGTGGCCAAACGGATGATCAGCGCCGAACAGCGCAACGATCCTGTGCGGCTCAAACGGCTGGTGCAAAGCATTCAGTTCGGCATCGCCATCGAACAGGGCCACAGCGCTATGGCGATCCTCGAAGCGATGACCAGCGGCGACGGGTTGCCCCCGCCACCGCAGCAGAGCAACGGCGAGCCTCGGCCGTCGATGGGGCTTTAAAGCTCGCCCTTCTCGATCTCGGGATGTTCACCGGAACCGGCGTCGAGTTTGCGTTGCGGTTTCTCGATCTTCACCGACGGAAACTGCGACGAGGCGTAACGCACCACCAGGATCGAGAACGCCAGCAACAGAATGCCGCCGCACAGGTAGATGATGCCCATGTCCGGCGGGTTGTGGTGCGAGACGTTGGAGATCAGCAGACGGGTCAGCGCAGTGATCGCGACGTAGATCAGGAAGCGCACCGGCATGTGGTTGGTCTTGAAGTAAATCCCGACCATCGCCCCCAGTTCCAGATAGATGAACAGCAGCAGAATGTCATCGATCTTGATGTGACCTTCTTCGAGCATGCCAAGAAATTCCATCACCGCCGCCCACGCGGTCACCGCACCAATGGCAAACAGTGCCAGATAGTGGAAGGTCTCGACGAACAGGTTGCCCAGGGACTCGGCCAGTTGATGCACGTTTTGCCGCAGTTTCTCGGCCCAGTTTATTTTCACGATGATGTTCCTTAGCCCGACTCGGGCGGATGATGCGTGTTGGACGTGACGGTTTTCTGCACGTCTTGAGTTTCATGCAGAAAAGAGGCCACGCCATCATGGCGAGCCGGCACCAAACCCGCGCCGTGGCGTTTGGTCGCAGCCCTGCGCATTTGTGGGAGCGAGCCTGCTCGCCAATAGCCGCACCGCGAGCCCACTGACAAATCCCGAATCCGGTCTACATTGAAAAGCCACTACCCAAAGCGCAGGGATTCGCTTATCCTTTCGCTGTATATAAATACAGTAGTCGCTAAGACAACTAAATGTGAAGGCATGTGAGGTGGTGAATGGCCGTCGAAGTGGTATACCGCAGCAGCCGAGATCTGGAGCGCTTGTTCATGGATAAAGCCGAAGCTGACCGTCATGACAAAATGCTCGAACTGGCCGAGATGCTGTCCGAAGTGTTGCAAAAAGCCGTGCCGTCACTGAACGAGCAGCAGGTTGAAGAAGTCGGGATCTACATGGCGAAAAACCGCGATGTGTTCGCCAAGGCGTTCAAGAGCCAGCCTGATGCATTGGCGGAGTTGATCAACGCACCGGCCGAGCCAGTGGCTGAAGAGGCGGAGTCGGCAGAATCCGATGAAGCACCGGTCAAACCGGCAAAAGCGGCGAAAGCTGCCAAGTAACAAAGTTTGAATCGAAAAGATCGCAGCCTGCGGCAGCTCCTACAGGGAATACGCATTCCATATGTAGGAGCTGCCGCAGGCTGCGATCTTTTGCTTTTCAACGATACAAAACCTTCTCCGCCAACTCATCCGCCACCCGCGCCGGCGAACGCTTCTCGGCCTGCGCATGGGCAAACACTTCAGTCAGCCGCGAACTGATCTTCGACAGGTGCGCAGTAATCGTCCCCAGCTCTTCGCCGCGATGCTTGAGCGAAACGTAGATCAGCCCACCGGCGTTGATCACGTAATCCGGCGCATACAGAATCCCGCGTCGCTCCAGCTGATCCGCCACGTCCAGATGCGTCAGTTGATTATTGGCCGACCCCGCCACCGCCGAGCAGCGTAATTGCGTGACCGTGTGGCTGTTGAGCACACCACCCAGCCCGCACGGCGCGAGAATGTCGCACGGCGTGCTGAGCAAGGCGTCGTTGGCAATCGGATGCGCGTTGAGCTGTTCCATCGCCAGTTGCACCTTGCCGTGGTCGATGTCGCTGACCAGCAGTTCGGCGCCCGCCGCGTGCAACTGCTCGGCCAGTGCATAACCGACGTTACCCAGCCCCTGAATCGCCACGCGCAGGCCTTCCAGATTGTCGCTGCCCAGCCGTGCCATGGCGGTGGCGCGAATCCCGGTGAACACGCCCATCGCCGCATGCGGTGCCGGGTCGCCGGCCGAGGTGGTGCTGGTGACATGCTGGGTCTGCTGGGCGATGCAATCCATGTCCGCCACCGAAGTGCCGCTGTCGATGGCGGTGATGTAGCGACCGTCGAGTTGTTCGATGCAACGGCCAAACGCTTCGAACAGCGCGGCGCGGTTTTCCACATGCGCCGGGCGCACGATCACCGCCACCCCGCCGCCCTGGTCGAGACCGGCCAGGGCCGCCTTGTAGCTCATGCCCTGCGCGAGGCGAATGGCGTCCTCGACCGCGGATTCGTCGGTGGGATAGGCAAGATAACGGCAACCGCCCAAGGCAGGCCCGAGGCGACTGTTATGAATGGCAATGACCGCCTTCAACCCGGTGACCGGGTCAACGCTGAGGTGCAGCGATTCCAGGCGAGTGCTTTGCATGAGAGCGAACATCGGCAGGCTCCCGAATCACTTCTGGTAGACGCCAGTATAGGCTTGCGCGCAAAAATTGCTGAAGCGCACCGGAATAAGCGCCCGCGTCGACGGCGACATTGCGGCATAACCTGGTCGGTACTGGACGAATGGCGCGGACGGGGCTAAAACGAGGCATTCCCCGGAGATTTCGATGACCCCGCGCCAATGTTTTTTCGAGTGTCTGCACCGTTCACCGCCCGCGCTGTTCGAAGCGGCGCTGTGGATGGCAGCCGAGCACGAAAAAGCCCTGGATATCAAAGCGCTTCTGCAAGACTTCAAGGAGCTGCAGCAGCGCGTCAGCTACGGCTTGCCGATGCTGCCGGTCAGCGAACTGGCGCAGCCGTTGCTGCGGCGGATGAATGATCTGGGGTTCGCCCAGGATGATTTTCTGCCGCTGCGCCCGCAGGTCGCGTTGTTGCACAAAGTGCTGCAGACCCGTCGCGGCCAGCCACTGACCCTGTCCTTGATTGCTCTGGAACTGGCGCGCGGTCTGGAGATTCCGCTGGTCGGGGTAAACTTCCCCGGGCATTTCCTGCTGCGGGTACCCGGGGCTGATCACTTGCTGGATCCCTGCGGTGGCCGGCGCCTGTACCCGAATGATTGTCGCGACTTGTTACAACGCCAGTACGGTGCGCACCTCAAACTCAGCGCCGATCATCTGGCCACCGCCAGTCCGCAGCAGATGCTTCAGCGCCTGTCACGCAACCTGCGTCAGTTGCACCTGAGTCACGAGGATTACATTGCTGCGCTGATCGACGCTGAACGGGTGCTCGAACTGGGCAGCGCCAGCGCCGCCGATTATCTGGCCCGCGCCAGCCTGTACCAGCGGCTCGACTGCCCGAACGCCGAGCGTTTTGATCTGGAACATGCGCTGCTGCTCAGCGATGATCCGATCCAGCGCCTGCGCCTGACTGAACGGCTTGGGCACCTGCCACCCAACTCCGTCGTTCATTAAAAGCAAAGATTGCAGCCTGCGGCAGCTCCTACATTTTGAAATGCGATCCTGTGTAGGAGCTGCCGCAGGCTGCGATCTTTTGCTCGTCAGGTTTTTACAGCCCCAGCACTTCCAACTACCGGAACAAAATCGGAAGGCGAGCGCACCTGGATGATCAACAGCGCCGCAATCACCGCCGGAATCGCGCAGAAGAAGAAAATCTGCGCCACCGGAATGTGCATCGCCAGCAGCATGCTGCCGAGCAGCGGCCCGAGGATCGAACCGAAACGCCCTACCCCCAACGCCCAGCCCGTGCCCGTGGCCCGCACATGCGCCGGATAGAAATTACTGGCGAAGGCGTTCAGCGTCAGTTGCCCACCGATGATGCAGAACCCGGCAGCAAACACGCAGGCCACCAGATAGCGCGGGTTGTCGTGGTTCAGCCCCAGCAGAATCGTGCACAGCGCCGCCCCGGCCAGCACCGCGCAGAGCAGGCGCACCTTGCGTTTCAAGCGATCGGCGAACCAGGCCATGCACACCGCGCCCAAGGTGCCGGCGAACAGGAACATCGAGGTCACCAGATTGGCTTCATTGAGTTTCAGACCGCTTTCCAGCAACAGCGTCGGCAGCCAGCTGATCATGAAATACAACAGAATCAGACTGACAAAAAACGTCGCCCAGATCAGCAGGGTCGGTCGCGCATAACCGTGGCGGAACAGCTCGACCACCGTCAGTTTGCTGCCCTGCTCGCGCTCGTTCTGCTCGACGGACGCGGCCGGCGGCTGCCAGTCCGGCAGCATTCGCGCGGTGACTTTGCGCAGCCGCGCATAGGGCGGTGCATCGCGCAGCAGACGCGGCAGCGACTCCGGCAACATCCACCACAGGAACGGGAATAGCAGCAACGGCGTGACACCACCGGCAAGGAACACCGCTTGCCAGCCAAAGCGATCAATGAATCCCGCCGCGACAAAACCACCCGCTGCACCACCAAACGAAAACCCACAGGCCGCCAGCGTCACCATCAACGTGCGCAAACGCGGCGGCGAGTATTCCGACATCAAGGCCATGGCACTGGGCATCGCCCCGCCCATGCCAATGCCGCAGATGAAGCGCGCGATCATCAGGGTATTCAGCGAGTCGGCGAACACCATCAGCACCGTGAGGCTGGCGTAGATCAGCACGCACGCGAGCAGGATTCGCCGTACGCCAAAGCGGTCGGCCAGTGGCGTCACCGCGAGCGAACCCAGCGTGAGGCCCAACAGGTTGGCGCTGAAAACCGGCCCGAACGCGGCTTTTTCCAGGCCCCAGTCCTGGGCCAGGGCCGGCACCACATAACCGAGCACCTGAGCGTCATAGCCGTCGGTGACCAGCAGCAAGGCGAGCAGAATCAAGAGCAACCACTGATAACGGGACACAGGACGGGCATCGAGTGCCGCGCGGAAGCTGGCAATCTGGTTGTGCATCGCAAGGTACCTGTTTTGTTTTTATGATTTTAGTGTACGGCGCTGATCCCTTGTAGGAGTGAGCCTGCTCGCGATAGCGGTGTGTCAGTCAACATCCCCGTCTCTGACACTCCGCTATCGCGAGCAGGCTCACTCCTACATTGGGGCAGTGTGAAGCTTTAAGGGGTATCCGGCTGATTGGCCGGATGTGCCTTGATAAACGCCGGATGCTCGGCAGCCAGCGTCGCCACCCGACGAATCCGCGGGTAAGCCTCCAGCGAAACATTGAAGCGCTCGGCCGCATACAACTGCGGGATCAGATAGACATCTGCCACACACGGCCACTCACCAAAACAGAAACCGCTGTCACCGATCAATTGCTCGACGGTCGCCAGCCCCTGACTGATCCAGTGCGCGATCCACTCCACCACCTGCGGCTCTTCGTGGCCCAACTGGCGCAGGCGATTGAGTACGCTGACGTTGTGCAGCGGATGCACATCGCAGCCGATCACCGCCGCCACGCCGCGCACATGGGCACGGGCGGCGAGGTCTTCAGGCAACAATGGCCGCTGTGGATAGCGCTCTTCCAGGTACTCGATGATCGCCGGCGATTGAATCAGCAACTCGCCGTCATCGGTGCGCAAGGCCGGCACTCGTCCTTGTGGATTGATCGCCAGATACGCCGCCTGCCGATGCTCGCCCCCGGACGGCGCGATCAGGTTGACCGGCAGCGCAGTGTAGTCGAGCCCTTTCAGCGCCAGGGCGATGCGCACCCGGTACGACGAGGTCGAGCGGTAATAGGTGTAGAGATCCATGATCCGCTCCTGTCAGCGCGCCGCCAGCACTTTGCCGCGGCACTCGCCGAAGCCGATCGAGGCGATACCGTCACGGGCGCAGCGCGCACGCAGAATGATTTCGTCGCCGTCCTCAAGGAATTTGCGCACTTCGCCGGAGGCCAGTTCGATCGGTTTTTTGCCGCCCTCGGTGATTTCCAGCAGGCTGCCGAACTGACCGCTTTGCGGGCCGGACAATGTCCCCGAACCGAACAGGTCGCCGGCCTGCAACTGGCAACCGTTGACGCTGTGGTGCGCGACCATTTGCGCGACGGTCCAGTACATGTAGCGGGTGTTGCTCAGGGTCAGGCGATGGGCCGGCAGATTCTGCTCGCGCATGGCCTCGGTGAGCAGCAGCACTTCCAGTTCAATATCGAAGGCGCCAGCGTCCTGATCGCGTTTGTCGAACAGGTATGGCAGCGGCTGCGGATCACCTTCCGGGCGCGCAGGTTGTGGGGTGCGGAATGGCTCCAGCGCTTCAGCCGTCACCACCCACGGCGACACACTGGTGATGAAGCTCTTGGAGAGGAACGGGCCCAGCGGTTGATATTCCCAGGCCTGGATATCGCGGGCCGACCAGTCGTTGAGCAGGCAGAAACCGGCGATGTGTTCGGCGGCATCACCGATGGCAATCGGCTCGCCCATTTCGTTGCCCTGACCGATCCAGATGCCCAGTTCCAGTTCGTAGTCCAGACGTGCGCAAGGGCCGAAGGTTGGCTCGCTCGCACCGGCCGGCAGGGTCTGGCCTTTCGGACGACGCACGTCGGTACCGGAGGCACGCACCGTCGAGGCACGACCGTGGTAACCGATCGGTACGTGCTTGTAGTTCGGCAGCAACGGGTTGTCCGGGCGGAACAGTTTGCCGACGTTCTGCGCGTGTTCGATACCCACGTAGAAGTCGGTGTAATCGCTGATGCGCGCCGGCAGGTGCATCTGGCAATCGACAGCCATTGGCAACAATTTTGCGCCTTGGGCTTCGATGGCGCCGCGATGGCTGCTGCCCTCGCTGAACAATTCCAACAAGCGCGTACGCAAGGCTACTCGGGCTTCGCGACCAAGGTCGAAGAACGCGTTCAACAGACCGCCGTGCATGGCTTCAACCGCGCTGCGCGCCGCGCCGTCGAACAGACCGGCTTCAAGCGCCACTTGCAGATCGAAGATCTGTTCACCAATCGCTACGCCCGCACGCGGCGCCAAGCCATTGAGGCTGAACACACCCAGCGGCAGGTTCTGCAACGGAAAATCCGCGTGGCCGTTGGCCGAAGCAACCCAGCTGCGGGTGATGGAAGTCTGAGTCATGGGTTATCTCCGGGTCGGGTCGAACGTGGCGGGCAGCGTGGCCCAGCAGGCGTCGTAAGTGGATTGCAGTTGCGGGCAGTCGAGGGCGAAACGGCTGGGGCGCAGCACCTGACTGGTCTCGAACATGAAGGCCATGGTGTTGTCGATCTTCGCTGGTTTGAGGTCGGCGTTGATCGCTTTGGTGCAGGTCTCGCCATCCGGGCCGTGGGCGCTCATGCAGCTGTGCAGCGACGCACCACCGGGCACGAAGCCTTCTGCCTTGGCGTCGTATTCGCCCTGGATCAGGCCCATGAACTCGTTCATCAGGTTGCGATGAAACCACGGTGGACGGAAGGTGTTCTCGGCGACCATCCAGCGTGGCGGGAAGATCACGAAATCGAGGTTGGCCAGACCGTGCACACTGGTCGGCGAAGTCAGCACGGTGAAGATCGACGGATCCGGGTGATCGAAACTCACCGTGCCGATGGTGTTAAAACGGCGCAGATCGTATTTGTAAGGCACGTTGTTCCCGTGCCAGGCGACCACGTTCAGCGGCGAGTGATTGAGTTCGGTGGCCCACAACTGGCCGAGGAATTTCTGCACCAGCGTCGTCGGCTGCTGCAGGTTTTCGTAAGCGGCGACCGGCGCGAGGAAGTCCCGTGGATTGGCCAGACCGTTGCTGCCGATCGGCCCCAGGTCCGGCAGGCGCAGAGGCGCGCCGTGGTTCTCGGCGACGTAACCGCGAGCCTGCGGATCAAGCAGCTCGACGCGGAATTTCAGACCGCGCGGCAGCACGGCGATTTCCAGCGGCGCGACTTCGAGCACACCGAGTTCGGTGGCAATCCGCAGCCGCCCCAGTTGCGGCACCAGCAGCAGTTCGCCGTCGGCGTTGTAGAACACCCGCTCCATCGAGCGGTTGGCGGCATAGTTATAAATGCTGATGCCGGCCGGTTTTTCCGCTGCCGAGTTGGCCACCATGCCGACCAGACCGTCGATGAAATCGGTCGCCTCGACGGGAATCTGCAGCGGGTTCCAGCGCAGGCGATTGGGCGTCACTTCACCCAACGGGCCGCCGGCCAGTTGCCGCTCCAGTTTGACGAACGCCGGGTGATTGGCCGACGGCTGGATCCGGTACATCCAGGTGCGCCGGGCTTCACTGCGGGTCATGGTAAACGCAGTGCCGGAGAGCAATTCGGTATAGAGGCCGTAAGGGGCTTTCTGCGGGGAGTTCTGGCCGATGGGCAAGGCGCCGGGCAACGCTTCACTGCTGAATTCGTTGCCGAAACCGGACTGGTACGCCAGCTCCGACGCGTTTGAATCGAGGTTCATGGAGCCTCCTGAACAGGGAGTCGGCGGTGGCCCATCGCTCTGGCTCAGAGGTTTGCGCACGCCGGGGTTGTTATTATCGTAATTCGATTACGCATAACGTAATTTGCTCGCGATACAGCGTCAAGCTATAAAGACGCCCATTCGTTTCGGAACCCGGCCGCATCATGGAAAAAACCAGCGACAGTAACGGCAAACAGAAAGTCCGCTCCGCCGAGGTTGGTACCGACATCCTCAAGGCGCTGGCCGAGTTGTCGCCCTCCACCTCATTGTCGCGTCTGGCCGAACATGTGCAGATGCCGGCCAGCAAGGTGCACCGCTATCTCCAGGCCCTGATCGCCAGCGGCTTCGCCGAGCAGAATGCCGCCACCAACCACTACGGTTTGGGGCGGGAAGCGTTGCGCGTGGGCCTCGCGGCCCTGAACAGTATGGACGTGCTGAAAGTCGCCGCCGTGCCGCTGTCCGAGTTACGCGACGAACTGAATGAAACCTGTTTTCTGGCGGTATGGGGCAATCAGGGCGCGACCGTGGTGCACATCGAGCCGGCAGTGCGCGCGGTGACGGTGGTGACGCAGTTGGGTTCGGTATTGCCACTGCTCAGCTCGTCCACCGGGCTGGTGTTCAGCGCCTATCTGCCGCATCGCGAAACCGATGAATTGCGCGAGCGGGAAATCGCCGTCGCCGGCCATCCGCTGGCCGACGAAAAAACCTATGCGGACCTGTGCGAACAGATCCGCGCACGCAGCCTGCATCATGTGCATGGCTTGCTGATGCCCGGTGTGGACGCGCTGTCGGCGCCGGTGTTCAACGCGGTCGGGCAGATTGCTGCCGTCCTGACTATCGTTGGCCCGACTTCGCTGTTCCACGCCGATGAAAACGGCCCGGCTGCCCAGCGTTTGCTGGCGGCAGCGCGAGCCGTCAGTTGGCGCATGGGCTATCAGGCCGACGACCCTCGTCCCTGAAGGGCCGCCAACCATGGGGCGCAATCAGACCAGAGTGGTTTTACTGGAAGTGCTTTGCGGGTCGTCCAGGATCTCCTGAATCACTTCCAGCGCCCGCCCATGCAATCGAGGCTGACCGGACGCCTCGGCGACCAGTTTCTCGATAAGGTAAGTATCACCCAGCAGACCGATCAGGTTTTTCTGTACCTGAGTGACCGACGACTTGGCAAACCCGGCCTTGCCCAGCGATGCCAGCTCGATCAGCGCGTCTTTGAGATGACTCAACGCCTTGGCCCGATCACCTAGTCCATTCGCTTCGAAACCTTGCACCATCGCTTTGGTGAACAACACGGCGCTGAGAGCAATACCGACCGGCGCGAACACAATACTGATGGCGCCCGCCGCCGCGACGGCCGCATCGAAAAACAGACCGTTGATGATTTCTTTCAAGCTTCGGGTCTTTTCATCCACATCAGAAATCACTTTATACAAAAGGCTTCTGTAACAGTCATTGAAGTCGGTGACGTGCGTCCTGCCGTTCAGCGTTGGGGCAGTCGTGGCGCGCGACAACTCTTGCAGGTCGCGCAGATAAGCCCCCACCTGAGGCTGATGTTTTACGTAGAGCCGGGCAAAAAGATAGTCGCCCAGACCTCGAGTCTTGACCGCACTGACGAACTCGCTGAACGGGCGCAACTCGCGTCCATCCGGAGCATCAGGGGTGAACAGGTATTCAGCGGCGCGCCCTTCCAGATTCAAGCGGAACACATAAACGCCCTCCACCGGCCGCATCAACAGAAACAGCTGATGCAGGACACTGTGATCGACGTTGCCGAAGGCATCGGCATTCTTGTTGATTTGCCCAGAATTGTTTTCCGCGTATAGGTTGACCACGCCCAACAACGCGGCAAAGTCCGCCTGAGGCAGTTGCCCATTGAACTTCGCCTGCATGATTGCCACCTGCATCCGCCGTTGCAGGATGGCCAACGCCAGACCTCGCTTGAACAAGCCTTCAGGATGGGCCGCGTTGAGATCAACCGAACGTAACCGATCAATGTACTGTTCCCCCGGCCGCAATGTTCTGGACCAACTGGCGATGTCACGGATGTCCAATCCGGTGAACGGCGGGTGTCCTTCGAGCAACACGAAGCGCGGGTAAAGCGGCTGACCCGTTTGCTCGGCGTAAAAGGTGACCTCACCGACAATCAACTCATGCAGGGTCATCCTCTGTCGCTCGTCGATCTGTACTTCGATCAACTCAGGGATGATGACCACTTTATGGCCCCGTTGCTGCAAGACTTCTTCGACTCGCGTCTTGATCAGATCACGGCAAAATATTTCATAGGATGCGAATCCTCCTTTGCGCACGTGGACGGTCTGTAGCGCTTTGAGCTCGACATTGATCCGGGTGAACCGCTGGCGCAGCTCTTCATCAGCAGTGCGGTATCCGTAAGGCGTCTGACTCTCTTCCTGCGACACTCGCCACGCCCGTTCATTGTTGACCAAGGGAACGAGGACTTCATCACCTTGAAAGGGGGTCGGCGCCAACGCCACACTCACCCAAGCGTCGGCACGCTGAGACGCCTGCTTGAGGTAAGCGGTGATGCGCTCGCGATCCAGTGCATGGGACTGCCAGGCCAGATAGTCACGCCCGCGCGCCGAGGAGGTCCAGGCCCCGATTTCCAGACTCAGAACCCGCAAGGTCGGTTTCTCGTACCAGTCCCGACCGTCGGGCGAACCCGGGGCATACAGCAACCAGCTCTCCTGGTTTTCACCACGACTGCCAACTGCCACCAGATCCTTAAGCGCACGAGCATCAGGTTGCAGCAATAATGGCGCAACGATCAGGGTCGGGTCGCCGTCGATGGCGCGTTGAATCCGCTGCCAGTTGTGGTCGCTCAGATGGCCCTGGCACTTGGCGGCAAAAGCGCTCAGCAGCAGTTGATAACGTATGAGGTTATTCATGGCCGCCAATACGCCTTTGCGCTCGTAGGCTTTGCGCAAGTTGGCCGCGAAGGACGCTCGAACATTGCCGGTAAAGACTTCCTCCAGCCATGGCTGGTTCAGATTGGAGGGCATCTCGTTCCCGGAGAAAGTCATTTTCCCACGCATGCCTGGCTCATGCAGACCATGTAGTAGAAGGTCCACCAATGAACGCCTGTCTTCCTGAATAAACGTGCGTCCTGCCGCTTGAAACACATAGCGGTCGTGAGCGGTGATCAAATCGGGATCCGCCGAATAGCCAAAATCCTGCTGCAACGCATGGCTCATCAGTGAACGCGCATAAGTACGCAGGCTCACGAAGTTTTCCAGCTGCCGGTCCAACTCGGCCTGACTGTTGAAGCACTCCCGCTCCAGCTCGGAATACTGGTGCTGTTCACCCGCACCGAAACCGTCCAGCCATTTGGGCGACGTGTTCCGAGTGAAAAAGTTTACATTCATGACGTTCATTCAATACCCACTTATTAAGATTGATCAGCCAATTCAAAAATTGAACAAGCAATCTAATTCGAAAAAAACAAACACCAAACACCACAACCAATACTAAAAAAACCGAAACTTAACCGCATATGACACATCAATCACACCGCAACAAAAAAATCGGCCGACCCAGAATCAGCTTAACTAACTTTCCTTGCCAATATCCTGCCTCGCTCATTCAACACATTAACTTCGTACCTGCACAGGATCGGCAGTTTCACATCGAGCAAAGATTTCAGATGAATTCAGCAATATATTGATTGGAAAGTTCGTCAGTCCTTCAGCGTTGCAGCCACTACCGTTAGCCCCGACTGTTGCACGCCCCGTAACAGTGCATATCCGGAATCGCTATTTTTCCCTCGGGCTCAAGTGCTTATTCTGAGCGGGCTTTCACGGCACACGCCGCAAAGCACCAAGCCTTGGCTGCTGAGCAACTCGCGCCATCGCTGACCGATTTCAGATGAGTCGATGCTTCGATTGATCGCCCCGGTGTTCACTGACGTTGATTTGTAGCTCCTTGATCCAACGTCTTACCTTGGCCGCTGCGTTTGCAGCGGCCTTTTTTATGCCTGACAAAAAGCAAGCGTCCTCTTTTGCAGGAAAACTCCGAAAGCCCCATCGGAAACTTCTTATTGCATAGAAGTACGTAACTGCGTGCATCAAGATCCCTTCGAAAGTTCACTCAACACGACAAGCATTAACTCACGCAGTTCTCAGACTTTTTACCTCAGACTTTGTTGTAACTTAAAACGACTCAAGCATTGCCTGGCGACAAGGATCGTATTGCCGGCAGCGATGACTTTCGCATAAGCCAATAACGTCATCACGCACATTCAAAAGGATATGAATATGCAAAACCCACCGAAGCCACCCAACAGGCCAGGCTTTCTTCAGATCGATACTCCGCTCGAAATAAAAGGCATTGCACCGGACCACATGCGGCCCGGCCCACGCACTTCGAATGACAATCGCGCGGGCCCCTTCGGTCGCGGCGTAAGTGTTTATTACCAGAATCTGCAAACAATCCGCACCACGACTCAAGCGCTGGATCAGGACTATCAAAACCGACTGGGCCAACTACCGCAGGCCATCGAAGTTGACCTTGCAAACGTCAGAGCCGAGGGCGCCACTCATCCAGTCCCACCCGTGCAATCGATCGTCCGGGAACTTGGAGTGCTGCACACCCTGAGCCAACGCAAGGCGAACGAGTTTCACAGCAAGACGCTGACAGCCAATGAGTTCTATGGCGGCGATCCATTCAATCGGCATGTCAACGCATTCATGACCAAGGCCACGACCATGGAGAAATGGCCGGGACCCAATGGCATCGCCATGCAAGCACTGCAAAGGTCGCTGCATGCCGCCAACGATGCCCGGGTGGCAGCCCGGTTTCTGCAATCGCTCCAACAGCGCACGGCCGATCTGCAATCTATTTTGGCGGTGTTGCAAGCCGCGGAACAGTCGCGTTTGGCGGCCGAACGTATCGCCGCCGAACAAGCGAAAATTCAGGCACAAGCCAAAGCGCAGGCTGAGGCCCTCGCTCAGTTGCAGGCTCGCGAAACCGCTCGACTGGCATCACTGGCACAAGCCCAGCGCCAAGCTGCCGAACAAGCTCGAGTCGTTGCCGAAACAACCGCCCGGCAACTGGCTGAAGAACAGACTCGGCTTGCAAGCCTGGCCGAAGCCAAGCGTCAGGCGGAACTTCTCAGAGCAGAAGCCGAACGGCAGGAAAACGAGAATCGACTGGCAGCGCCTGAGGTACACAGCGTTTTCCCCGCGTCAGGCATGGCAGCGTCTAGCCCGGCCATTGCTGTCGCCTCAACAGCCATTGCGCTCTCACCTGAGAAAGTCCAAGCGATACAAACGGCGCTGCGCTCAGCAGTGCAAGTCGTAACGGCAGCAGGTGCAGCGGCGCTGGGCTCGGCTCTCGTCGGTTTCGCCGCACTGCTGCTGCCGTCACGACTGGGTAATGGCGAACGTATTGTGATGAGCGTACCGCTGGCGGAGTTGACGACGGAAAACGCTACCTATCTGAGAGAAACCGCAGACCGCAAGGGCTCCGTTGATCTCCCCGTAGGTTTGGGCTTCAGATCCATCAGCAGCGGCACCGAAATGTTCGCTGTCACCACCGACGGCTTCGATCTTCGGACAGAGGTTCCGGTATTGAACGCCGACTACAACGAGCAAACCGGTCTTTACCAAATCGCCGTGCCAGATTCGCCGAGCGGCTTCCTGACCTGGACACCGGCAGTTACACCGGGTGACAGTACCACTGCCCTGCCGGCCGCTGAAACGCAAACCGCGCCTTACACCGGTGCATCGATCGTAATGATCGAGGGACGCCTGGACCTGCACCCCATTGTGGTGGAGGGCTGGGAAAGTTTCATTATCGTCTTTCCGGATGACTCGGGGATTGCACCACTATATGTGGTGTTCAGCAGTCCATATGAGGGTGCCACTGTCCGAGGCAAATACAGTGGCCGCCTATTCAATCCGGAGCAGGCGGGGGGACCGATACTGGATCTGGACTGGCGTAAAGTCGTCATCACCCACGCGGGTATCGATGCGGTGAAGATGCATACCTTCCGTTTGAACCAATCGGACGCAAACGACTTCATGATTCAACGTCTGGAAAAAATACTGGGTGGGCACATGGAGGTTACTGATACCGATTTGCGCTACTACACTCACGAAATACGAGAGTTGGAGCGTTATAGGGCATTCGGCTATGGCGATAACATATCACCTCCCGAAGATACCCCAATCTGGAACAACGCTCATACGGCAACACTTGAAGACTACAAACTCGGTAACGAACTGACACTTCTGTATACCGAGGAAGCAATTAACGCAATGAATGCACAAGACCAGAGAGATTACGAAATAGACATGCGGAGTTTTGACCAGTGAATACTGTCGAAAAGATCATCAAAAACGAACCTGTTGTCGATGTTGTATCCCTCTTCGCCCTGAGGTGGCCGGCAATGCGCATTGACAATATGTATGGACGATATCGCCACGAAGTAATATCGGAGGGCGTCTTGATGGACGCTTACACTTCATTATTCAAAAACGGGATATTGTCCAGCGACGAAAACGGCAAAACCGTTAAAGGTCCAAATTGGACTGCACCGCCGTTCATGATAGAAAAACGCTACGAGTAATCATCAGGAAGCCACCCGGCGGTGATCTGGACGTCGGGTGGCCATCATCTTAAAGCGAATACTTCTGCAAATTCCCCATCATTTCCTTCAACGCCTCGATATTGTCCTTCGGATGCGCTGCGCCTTCGAAGTCGCAGATCTGCTGCCAGTGCGCCGCGACATCTTCCGGGGAGAAGCCGCTGCGGGGATCGAACCCGGCGCCGAGGCTGCGTTCCCAGCGCACCTTGCCCATCCAGCCGCCACCGACTTCGAACAAGCCGGAGGTCTCCTGGCACTGCTCGCTGGCCAGGTACACCACCAACGGGCTGACCAGTTCCGGTTTGAGCTGTTCGAACACTTGCGGCGGGATCAGGCCTTCGGTCATGCGCGTGCCACCGGTGGGGGCGATGGCGTTGACCAGGATGTTGTTCTTGCGACCCTCGATGGCCAGAGTGCGGGTCAGGCCATAGAGGCCGAGTTTGGCCATGCCGTAGTTGGACTGGCCGAAGTTGCCGTAGATGCCCGAGGTCGAGGCGGTGAAGATCACCCGTCCGTAGTTTTGCTCGCGCAGGTGTGGCCAAGCGGCGCGGGTCACTTTGTAGGCGCCTTCGACGTGAACGCGATAGACCAGATCCCAGTCCGCGTCGTCCATTTTGTGGAAGGTCTTGTCGCGCAGGATCCCAGCGTTGTTCACCACCACGTCGACGCGGCCAAAGGCGTCGAGGGCGTTTTGTACCAGTTTGTCGCCGTCGGTGACCGAGTCGTGGTTGGCCTCGGCGATACCGCCGGCTTCGCGAATTTCCGCCACCACCCGGTCGGCGGCGGAGGCGTTGGCGCCTTCGCCCTGGGTTGAACCGCCGAGATCGTTGACCAACACTCTGGCGCCGTGTCGGGCGAACAGCAGCGCGTGCGCTCGGCCCAGGCCACCACCGGCGCCGGTGACGATCACGACTTTATCTTCGAAACGAACGGAATCATTCATCGCAGGAACTCCAGCAGGCCTGAGGGACAATGATCCCGAGTGTCAGGCACGGGGCTTTTGCTCACAACGAACAGGGCTGGGGCTGAATGGTGAACGATAAGGCTGGGGGATGATGAACAGCAAAATCAAAAGATCGCAGCCCGCGGCAGCTCCTACAGGGAAACGCATATCCCCGTGTAGGAGCTGCCGCAGGCTGCGATCTTTTGATCTTTCAGGAACACGCGACCTTGCGCGGCGGCAACTCCAGGCGCTCACGAAACGCCAGGTAGTATTTGAGCACCTGCACCGGCGCTTCAATCTGTGGGTAATGGCCGATGCCCGGCAACAGCACGGTGTCGGCGCCGGCAATCAACTCGCGATAACGCTGGACCATGTGCGCACCGGAAATCGGATCGACTTCGCCATCGATCACCCGCAGCGGCACTTCATTGCGCTGCATCGCCGCCACCCAGCGATCACGCTGCACCCGCCGCTCAGGGATATAGCCGATCAATTTGTGCAGGATGCGCGGCCCGCGATGGGTCTCGATCAGGCTCCAGAAATCATCCAGTTCGCTTTCGCTGGGCCGGGTCTGCGGGCCGAAAATGTGGCGGAAACTTTTCACCAGGGCGTCGCGGGTGAACGCCCGGCCAATCATCCAGCCCAAGGGGCTGAGCAGCAGCTTTTGCATCAGCACCGGGCGATGGGTTTCCGGGAACAGGCCGCCATTGAGAAAGACACAACTGGCAACCTCGATACGGTTTTCGTAATGCCGGGCGAGCAGTTCCTGAGCCACGCTGTCGCCGTAATCGTGGGCCAGCAGATGCACCGCTTGCTCGACCTGAAGATGCGCCAACAGCGCCTGTTGCAGGTCGGCCTGTTCCAGCAGGCTGTAGCTGTGATTCAGCGGTTTGGCCGAATCACCGAAACCGAGCATGTCACAGGCGATCACCCGATAACGCTGCGCCAGCGGCTGCCACAGGTAGTGCCAGTCCCAACTGGCCGTCGGGAAGCCATGGATCAGCAACAGTGGCTCACCCTGCCCCGCCGTCCAGTAACGGATCGACTGGCCGCGAAAGACAAACGTCCGGCTGCGTTTGCGCCAGACACACAGAGGAATCTCGGCAAGAGGCATTAGAGTTTATATCCGGGGTCTTGTTTATCGAGTTTGCGCAGCAGTGCCGGCCAGGCCAGCGCGCCGCCCATGCCTTGAGCACTTTTGGTCACGCCGGCGATCATCGCCTTGGCACCGGCGAGAATCTGCGGTTCGATGGCGATCAGTTCGGCACCGCCGGTTTGCGCCATGACTTGAATGTCGCAGGCGCGCTGAAAGGTGAACATCATCAGAAAAGTGTCGGCGATGGTGCTGCCGCAGGTCAGCAGACCGTGGTTGTGCAGCATCAGGAAATTGTTCTCGCCCAGGTCGGCCTGCAGCCGGGCCTTCTCTTCGTGATTCAGCGCCACGCCTTCATAGGCGTGATAAGCCAGGCTCGACAGCACGAACAGCGACTGCTGGCTGATCGGCAACACGCCCTGTTTCTGCGCCGACACCGCCACACCCGAGGCGGTGTGGGTGTGCAGCACACAGACCACGTCGTGCCGCACTTCGTGCACAGCGCTGTGGATGGTGTAACCGGCGGGATTGATCTCGTACGGGCTGTCCATGAGCTTGTTGCCGGCCTGATCGACTTTGACCAGGCTCGAGGCGCTGATCTCATGGAACATCAGGCCGAACGGGTTGATCAGGAAGTCTTCGGTGCCCGGAACCTTGGCAGAGATATGGGTGAAGATCAGGTCGTCCCAGCCGTGCAGCGCCACCAGTCGATAGCAGGCAGCCAGATCGACCCGGGTCTGCCATTCCGCGGCACTGACCTGGTCTTTGACATTAAGGGACGATTGGACGGGGGCTACGCTCACTGTATGCACCTCTGCGTTCTTATTGTTTTGCACGTGTCAGCAGTCTAGTCAGCTCCCACATTCCACGTAGTTGCATTGCCAGCCAGCTTGATGACTGAGCGGGTCAGCAATGCAAACAGCTTGGATCCATGTCAAAGCAACGACGCCAACAAAGGCGCGGCGAACAGATTGAGCAGCCCGGTCAGCACCATTACCAGCCCCGCCACCGAGCCTTCCTCACCGCCCACTTCATGTGCCCGACTGACGCCTGCGCCGTGCGCACCAACCCCAAACAACGCACCACGCGCCAGCGCACTGCGCAGTGGCAACCACTTGAGCAACACGCCGCCGAGCATCGCGCCGAACACGCCGGTAAACATCACGAACACCGCAGTCAGTTCCGGCACGCCGCCGAGATCCTGTGCCAGCGGCATGGCGAATGGCGTGGTGATCGAACGCGGCACCAGCGACATCGTCACCGAGCTGTCGAGCGCCAGCGCCTTGGCCAGGCCGAACGACGTGGCGATCGACGCCGCGCTGCCGGCGAGCATGCCCAAAAACAGCGCTGACCAGTGCCGCACCAGCAGACGCCGCTGCTGCCAGATCGGCACGGCGAAGGCGACCGTCACCGGCCCGAGCACCAGCATCAACCAATGGGTGTTGCTCGAGTATTCGGCATACGCGGTGTGCAGCGGCACGGCGAGCGCCAGCAGCAGCGCCGGCACCAGAATCAGCGGCGACAGCAGATAGCGCCCGGTGCGCCGGTAAATCCAGCGACTGAACAGGTACGCCAACAGGGTGAAGGCGAGCCAGAACATCGGCATCAGCTCAAGCTTCATGGGACCGCCTCAGGCGCACAGCCAGCTCTACGGTGAACGCGGTCACCAGCATCACCATCAGGGTACTGGCGCCGATCACCAGCAGAATCCGCCAGCCGTCATTGCGCAACAGGCCGCCGTAGTCGAGCAGGCTCATCAGTGCCGGAATAAAGAACAACAGCATCTCGGCCATCAGCAATCCGGCACCCAGTTGCAGCGCCGCCGGTTTGACCCAGCCAAACGCGAACGCCAGCAGCAACAGGGCCATGCCGATGACTCCGCCAGGAATCGGCCAGGCCAGCCACGCGGCGACTTGGCAGCCGAGCAGGTAGAGACCGAGCAACACGGCCAGTTCGACGAATAGACGGGAAAGATACTTGAGGGATGCGGCGTTCATGGTGGGCTCCTTACAGGGGCCTATTTTACGAAGCGGCCTGTCATCCCAGAAGCGAATTGTTAGACTCACAACTATTCCAAACCGGAATCCGATCATGGAATTTAAACAGCTGCGCAGTTTTGTCGAAGTCATGCGCCAGGGCGGGTTCACCCAGGCGGCGAAAACCCTGCACATCAGCCAGTCGGCGGTGAGCAAACAAGTCGCGCAACTGGAGCAGAGCCTCGGCACGCCGTTGCTCGAACGGCTCGGCTCGCAACTGCGCCTGACCGCCGCCGGCAGCGTGGTGCTGCAACGCGCCGAAGGCATGTTGCGTTTGCGCAGCGAATTGCTCAGCGAGCTGGACGACTTGAGCCAGCTCGCCCGCGGCGAGTTGCGCCTCGGCCTGCCGCTGCTGGGCAGTGATGCACTGTTCGCCGGACTGTTCGCCGAGTATCGGCGGCGCTATCCGAACATCAGCATCCAATTGCTTGAAGGCGGCAGCCGCAACGTCGAGCAGGCGGTGCTCAGTGGCGAACTGGAGTTGGGCGGCAGCCTGTTGCCGAAAGATCCGCAGTTCGACTTCCAGCCGTTCTGCGACGAAAAACTCGATGCGCTGCTGCCGGTGGATCATCCCTTGGCGGGGCGCGGCGAGATTGGCCTGGAGGAGTTGGCCGAGACCCCGTTTCTGCTGTATCAGCGCAGCTTCGTGCTCAATGACCGCTTATTGCAGGCCTGCCAGCAACTGGGTTTCACCCCCAAAGAAGGCGGGCGCAGTGGCCAGGCGGATTTTCTGGTGGCGCTGGTGGCCGCCGGGCAAGGCGTGGTGTTGCTGCCCAGCGTGGTCGCCCGGGCACTGCAGCGCCCGGGCGTGGTGCGCCTGACCCTGCGTGCGCCGGACTATCTGCGCTGGGACATCGCGTTCATCTGGCGTCAGGGCGCCTACTTGTCGAAAGCCGCCCAGGCCTGGCTGGCCTTACTGCGCGAGCGCGCGATCAGCCCTTGAGCGTAGCGATCAGTTGCGCCAGCCATGGCTCGGCGTCGGTTTCCGGGGTCACGCTTTCGCTGGCGTCCAGGCGCAGCATCTCCTGCACTTCACGCACGCCCAGTTCGGCGAACAACTCACGCATCAGTTCGCCGCCGCCGCAGAAGGTATCGCCGTAACTGGCATCGCCCAAACCGATCACCGCCCCGGGCAAGCCGCGCCAGGCCATTGGCAACTGATCGCGAAGGCTGAAATACAGCGGCTGCAGGTTATCCGGCAATTCGCCCATGCCGGTTGTCGAAGTCACGGCGAGGAACGCTTCGGGACCGAATGCCTGAATGTCCGCCAGACTGGCGCGCGGGTTGTAGAAGGTTTCAAAACCGGCGTCTTTCAGCAGATTCTGCGCGTGACGGGCGACTTCTTCGGCGGTGCCATAAACCGAGCCGGAGAGGATGGCGACTTTCATCAATCTGATCCTGAAGCTGAAAAAAGAGCGGCGATAATACCAGTGCGGACAGAGAAGTTGCGACTGGCTCTCAATAGGCGCTGATGGCCTATAGACAGCGCCGATTGATCTTCTAGAATGCGTGGCGTCGACCGTGCTGAAAGGTTTCTCGAATGATCAATGCCAGTCTGTTGCAAATGGTGATTAATGCATCGAACGAAGGCATTGTCGTGGCGGAAAAGGAAGGCGAACAGGAAAACATCCTGATTTACGTCAACCCGGCCTTCGAACGCCTGACCGGCTACACCAGCGAAGAGATTCTTTATCAGGACTGCCGCTTTCTGCAGGCCGGAGACCGCGATCAGGCAAGCCTGGAAAGGATTCGCGAAATTCTGCGCAACGGTGGCGCATGTCGCGAAACATTGCGCAACTACCGCAAGGACGGCACGCCGTTCTGGAATGAGCTGTCGTTGTCGACGGTGAAAAACGCGGAGGACGGGATGACTTATTTCATTGGCGTTCAGAAGGATGTGACGGTTCAGGTCAAGGCACAGCAACGTGTTGTGCAACTGGAAGCCGAGGTTGCAGCACTGCAAGCGGATCTGGCAGCTTTGAAAGCGACGAACGGCGCAAACAAAACTGCGAACTAAGTGTCATTAACTACAATCACCAATGACTTTGTAACTATTTCTTTCGAGCCAGGCCATGCAACGCGACGCACTCCTGACCCAGGATGAGCTGGATTTCATCCAGACCATGCAGCACAACCCGCAGCTTAATGTGCGGGATGCGACGTCGAGCCTGCTGGTCAATGGTGGTTCGCAGATCCGTGATTTGCTCACGCGCCTGGCCGCTCATGAACAAGTGACCATCCAGGCCAACTTCGAAAATCAGCAGATGACTTTCCCGCTGCATCTGGTCGAAGACGAATTCCACGCCCTGCACCTGCGTCTGGGTGTGCCGAGCATTTTCGAAGACGGGCCGATGGTTCGCCCATGGCGCCTGACTCTCGAAGAGCCGGTGGCACTGGAAAACGCCAAGGGCCAACCGGGCATGATGTGGGTGCACGAGGTGTCGCACAAAGGCGTGCTGCTGGAGATGCGCAACAAGACCAAACCACCCAAGCATTTCGCCTTGTGGTTCAGCCCTTCAGGCTATGAGCGGATTTCCCTGCGCGGCAATTTCGAGCGAGAGACCGAACAGGGTTTCTTTGCCTATGAACTCAGCCAGACCGATGCCGACGAAACCGAACGCCTGCGCCAGTTCATCCTGCAGCAACATCGCCTGACCCACCCTGCCCTGCACACCTGAAATTCACGTATCCAGTTTGCCCGCGAGAAACTGCGTCATGCGCTGACGCATTGTCGCCCCTTCGTTGCCCAGACAGCCAATTGAAGAACCCGCCAGGCTGTCCTGCGCCAGATCAGCAGCGTCCCCCGCCAGCATCACCTGACAATCGAGGCTCAAGGCCAGACGGTTCAACCGTCGCGGCAAATCGGCTGTCGGAGCGTGATTGGAAAACAGCACCAGCGCCTGCGGCTTGACCCGCTCGCACACCAGCGCCAGTTCGTCGAATGGCTGGCCGGTGGTCAGCACCCGCACCCCGGCATCATTGCCACTGAGAAACAACGCTGCGACCAATAACTCCAGCTCTCGGCACTGACCGGCCAGCGCGCTGACGACCACCTTGCGCGGTTGCGTGCCGCGCATCACGATGATGCGTTGCAGGACCCGCGCCCGCAGGAAACCGTCGAAAAACAACCATTCGCTGGTCTGGCCAAAGGTGTCCTGGCGCTGCAGCATCTGCAGCCACAACGGCATGAGGATGTCCTGAAATACCACCGGCAGCGAGTACGACGAAAAAATCTGGTTGTAAGCCTGATCCAGCGCGCGATCGTCGAACGCACTGACGGCGACCTGTACCTGCTGCTGCCACTGCACGTAATCAGCCTGCACCAGATCATCGGAAATGATGTGAGCCAGCACTTTCAGCGGTTCGGTCTTGGCGAGGATCTTGCCGACCTTGCTTACGGCCACGCCGCGATCGATCCAGTCGACGATGCTGCGCACGCGCTCGATTTCGGTCATCGAATACAACCGATGCCCACTTTCGGTGCGCGTCGGTTGTATCAAACCGTAGCGGCGCTCCCAGGCACGCAAGGTCACGGGGTTGACGCCCGTCAATCGAGACACTTCACGAATGGGAAACAGCTCTTCACGCTCGAGCGCGACAGCGACCTGCGAGGCAGGGGAGGTGTCCGTCATGACAGGCATTGGGCGTTGAACGTCCTTTTTGGTTTTGGATCCCATTCTAACCCTGAAGCGCTGTCGGCGTTCAAGCGATGATCTGCGACGAAAGTCTCTGGTTTAAACATGAAAATCAGGAATAATCCTTGCTTGTTGAAAAGCGCAGGTCACTACCCCGACCTGCGTCTGGCGAAGTTCCTACCCGGAGCGACGCATTAGAAATGTGGAGATACACAATGTCTACTTCCCCCGTCACGCTGATGGTTGCCCGTCGCGTCGCCGATGGCCGTTATCAAGACCTGATCGCCTGGCTGCGCGAAGGTGAACAACTGGCTACCGACTTTCCCGGTTACCTGGGTTCCGGCGTGCTCGCTCCGCCGCCCGGTGACAACGAATTCCAGATCATTTTCCGCTTCGTCGACGAACAGACCCTGCACGCCTGGGAACATTCGGCCTCGCGCACCGCGTGGCTGGCCCGTGGCAGCGATCTGTTTGCGCACCCCAAAGAACACCGCGTCAGTGGCATCGAAGGCTGGTTCGGCGCCGTCGGCCAGCGGCCACCGCGCTGGAAACAGGCTGTGGCGATCTGGCTGGCATTCTTCCCGGTGTCGCTGCTGTTCAACTTTGCCCTCGGGCCGTTGCTCGGCGAGATGAGCCTGCTGCCACGGGTGTTGATCAGCACGGCGTGTCTGACGCCATTGATGGTGTATTTCTTTATTCCGTTGTCAACGCGGTTGCTGGGCAACTGGTTGAACAGTGTTCCAGCACCTCGACTGCCTGTTGAACCAGTGTCTCAAAACCGCTGAGAGTCCATGTGGGAGCGGGCTTGCTCGCGAAAGCGTCGTGTCAGTTGATGTATCCGTGCCTGGCACACCGCCTTCGCGAGCAAGCCCGGCTCCCACAAAAGCACAGCACCCGTCTTGCGATAGGTGGGCACCCCGCGTCACTGTTATAGTTTTTACTCTAACCGCGACGCGAGCCGTTCATGACCACTTCTTCCGCCCCGATCCTCATCACCGGTGCCGGCCAGCGTGTCGGTCTGCACTGCGCGCAGCGTTTGCTTGAGGACGGCCATCGAGTCATCTTCACCTACCGCAGCGAACGTCCCGGCGTGCAAGCCCTGCGGGATCTCGGCGCTATCGGAGTGTTTGCGGACTTTTCCAGCGAAGGCGCCATCCTCGCCTTCATCGACGAACTGAAAACTCATACCGACAGCCTGCGCGCCATCGTGCACAACGCCTCCGAGTGGCTGGCGGAAACCCCGGGCAGTGAAGGCGAAGCCTTCTCGCGCATGCTCAATGTGCACATGCTCGCGCCGTACCTGATCAATCTGCACTGCGCCGACCTGCTCAAGCGCTCGACCCCGGCCGACATCATCCACATCAGCGACGATGTCACGCGCAAGGGCAGCAGCAAACACATCGGTTATTGCGCCAGCAAGGCCGGGCTCGACAGCCTGACCCTGTCCTTCGCCGCGCGTTATGCACCGGCCATCAAGGTCAACGGCATCGCGCCGGCCCTGCTATTGTTCAATCCCGACGACGACGCGGCTTACCGTGCCAAGGCGCTGGCCAAATCCGCGCTGGGCATCGAACCCGGCAGCGAGGTGATCTACCAGAGCCTGCGCTATCTGCTCGACAATCCCTATGTCACCGGCACCACCCTGACCGTCAACGGCGGACGGCACGTCAAATAAGCTGCTGCGCGAGGCTCTCCCATGACCCGTTCCCTGCCCGAGAATTTCCGCGAGATCCTCATCGGCCTCGGCGAAGACCCCGACCGCGAAGGCCTGCTCGACACGCCGCTGCGCGCGGCCAAGGCCATGCAATACCTGTGTCACGGCTACCAGCAGAGTGTGGATGAGATCGTCAATGGCGCGCTGTTTGCCTCCGACAGCGACGAGATGATCATCGTCGCCGACATCGAGCTCTACTCGTTGTGCGAACATCACCTGCTGCCCTTCATCGGCAAGGCCCATGTGGCTTATATTCCGACAGGCAAGGTGCTGGGACTGTCGAAGATTGCGCGGCTGGTGGACATGTTCGCCCGGCGCCTGCAGATTCAGGAAAACCTCACCCGGCAGATTGCCGAAGCGGTGCAACAGGTCACCGATGCCGCCGGCGTCGCGGTGGTCATCGAGGCCCGGCACATGTGCATGATGATGCGCGGTGTCGAAAAACAGAATTCAACCATGAACACCTCGGTCATGCTCGGCGCCTTTCGCGACTCGAGCAACACCCGCCAGGAGTTCCTGCAATTGATTGGACGGAGCAAGTAAATGTCACAACTTCAACCGGGAATGGCGCGCATCCGGGTCAAGGATCTGCGCTTGCGCACCTTTATCGGGATCAACGAGGACGAGATCCTCAACAAGCAGGATGTGCTGATCAACCTCACCATCCTGTACGCGGCGCAGGAAGCAGTGCGCGACAACGACATCGATCACGCGCTGAACTACCGCACCATCACCAAGGCGATCATCGCCCATGTCGAGGGCAATCGGTTCGCGCTGCTCGAACGCCTGACCCAGGAACTGCTGGATCTGGTGATGACCCATGCTGCGGTGCTGTACGCCGAAGTCGAAGTCGACAAGCCGCACGCATTGCGTTTTGCCGAGTCGGTGTCGATTACGCTTGCAGCGAGCCGCTAGCTTCAAGCTTCAAGCGGCAAGCTGTAGACTTCGTATCAACGCCACCCATCTTGCAGCTTGAAGCTCGTCGCTTGAAGCTGTCTCGCAGAGACTCCCATGAACGAGCAACAACGCCTCGAACTCGAAGCCGCCGCCTTCCGCCGGCTGGTCGCCCATCTGGACAGCCGCAAGGATGTACAGAACATCGACCTGATGAACCTCGCCGGGTTCTGCCGCAACTGCCTGTCCAAGTGGTACAAAGCCGAAGCCGATGAGCGCCAGATCGAGGTCAGCCTCGATGACGCGCGCGAAGTGGTTTACGGCATGCCGTACGCCGAGTGGAAAGCCCAATACCAGCAAGAAGCCAGCGCCGAACAACAAGCGGCGTTCGTCAAAGGAAAAACCCATGAGTGATCTGAACACCCTGCGCGCCAGCCTCAAGAGCGGCGAACACGCTTTCGCCGACACCCTGGCCTTCATCGCCGCCGGTTACGACTACCAGCCTCAGGCGTTCACCAACGGCGGCGTGGAAAACGCCGCCGGGCAGAATGAAGGTTCGTGCAAGACCCTGGGTCTGGCACTGCTGGAAGGCCTGAGCGATGAAGAAGCGCTGCTGGCATTCGGCGAACATTACCGCTCGGTGGTAGCGACGCCTGAGGGCAGCGACCACGGCAATATCCGTGCGCTGATCAAGCACGGTCTGGCCGGCGTGAAATTCACCGCTCAGCCCCTGACACGTCGCTGATATCAGATCTAACACCATTCCCTGTGGGAGCGGGCTTGCTCGCGAAGGCGCCGTGCCAAGCGACTTTTCTTTGTCTGGCACAACGCTTTCGCGAGCAAGCCCGCTCCCACAGGGTTATGCGATGTAGCGGAAATACGGGCACAAAAAAACCGGCCGAAGCCGGTTTTTTTGTGCCTGCGATTTAGAACGAAGCGTTCTGCAGACCGTCCAGGTAACGCTCGGTGTCCAGTGCCGCCATGCAGCCGGCGCCGGCCGAGGTGATGGCCTGACGGTAAACGTGGTCAGCCACGTCACCGGCAGCAAAGATCCCTTCAACGCTGGTGGCAGTGGCGTTGCCGTCACGCCCGCCCTGCACCACCAGATAACCGTCTTTGAGGGTCAACTGGCCTTCGAACAGCGACGTGTTCGGGGTGTGGCCGATCGCGATGAACACGCCGTCGACCTTGATTTCGTCGAAGCTGCCATCGTTGTTCTTCAGGCGCGCACCGGTCACGCCCATGTTGTCGCCCAGCACTTCGTCGAGGTTGGCGTTCAACTTGAGGATAATCTTGCCTTCGGCCACACGGGCGTTGAGCTTGTCGATCAGGATCTTCTCGGCGCGGAAGGTTTCGCGACGGTGGATCAGGGTCACGGTGCTGGCGATGTTGGCCAGGTACAGTGCCTCTTCAACAGCGGTGTTGCCGCCGCCGACCACAGCAACCGGCTTGTTACGGTAGAAGAAACCGTCGCAGGTCGCACAGGCCGAAACGCCTTTGCCCATGAACGCTTCTTCCGATGGCAGACCCAGGTAGCGAGCGCTGGCACCGGTGGCGATGATCAGGGCGTCGCAGGTGTAGGTCGCGCTGTCGCCGGTCAGGGTGTATGGCTTGGCAGCGAAGTCCACGGCGTTGATGTGATCGAAAACGATCTCGGTTTCAAAACGCTCGGCGTGCTCGCGCATCCGCTCCATCAGCACCGGGCCGGTCAGGCCGTGTACATCGCCCGGCCAGTTGTCGACTTCGGTGGTGGTGGTCAGTTGACCGCCAGCCTGCATGCCGGTGATCAGCAGTGGCTTGAGGTTGGCGCGGGCGGCGTAGACCGCAGCGCTGTAACCGGCAGGGCCGGAACCGAGAATAATCACTCGCGAATGACGGACTTCAGACATGACCTGCTCCTGTTGACCGGGCCGAAAGACTGGCGCGGAACGCCGGACTGCCGGCGGGAATAAAAAAGGACTGTGGATAACCTTGGGGAAGGCATGAGCTCGACAGTCCTGTAAAAAGTTGGGTGCAGCGTATCGAGGGGGGCAAGATTAAGGAAATACGGTTTAACAATCCAGCTCATAGGTGGTCTCTATGCGCAGACTCCGACCCAACGGGCGTCTTTGTTACAGTGAATGTCGATCGCTCTGCCGCGCTTTCGCACGTAGTGCAAAGCCGGTAAGGTCGGCGCGTTTTCCCTTGCTCGGAGCACCTTATGCCCGCCCCTGTTCTGTCCGGCCCGCAATACCTGCGCGAAGGCCTCAAACTGGTTCTCAGCCCGGGCCTGCGCCTGTTCGTGTTGTTGCCGTTGGCGATCAACCTGGTGCTGTTCGTCGGATTGATCTATCTGGCCGGCCATCAGTTCAGCCTGTGGGTCGACAGCCTTATGCCATCGCTGCCCGACTGGCTGAGTTTCCTCAGTTATATCCTGTGGCCGCTGTTCGTGGTGCTGGTGGCGTTGATGGTGTTCTTCACCTTTACCATGCTCGCCAACGTCATTGCCGCACCGTTCAACGGCTTCCTCGCGGAAAAAGTCGAAGTGGTGGTACGCGGCACCGATGATTTCCCGGCCTTCAGCTGGGGTGAACTGATCGCGATGATCCCGCGCACCCTCGCCCGGGAAATGCGCAAACTCGGCTACTTCCTCCCCCGGGCAATCGGCCTGTTCATCCTCTCGTTCATCCCGGTAGTGAACATCGTCGCCGCGCCGCTGTGGCTGTTGTTCGGCGTGTGGATGATGGCGATCCAGTACATCGACTACCCGGCGGACAACCACAAACTGGGCTGGAACGAAATGCTCGCCTGGCTGCGGCAGAAGCGCTGGCAAAGTATGAGTTTTGGCGGGATCGTCTATCTGGCGCTGCTGATTCCGGTGGTCAACATCCTGATGATGCCGGCCGCCGTTGCGGGCGCGACGTTGTTCTGGGTGCGTGAGCGCGGAGCGGAGAATCTGGTTACACAGCACTAAGCCGGTAACAGACAGCCCGGTCACAAATCCATCATCCGAACGTCACAGGCACGACATGGCCTCAGCCGACACTGAGGTCATGACGACAGCTCTGCATATCACCCTGATCAGCGAAACCTTCCCACCGGAAATCAACGGCGTGGCCAATACCCTTGGCCGCTTGTGCGATGGCTTGCGCGCGCGCGGGCATCAGGTGGAACTGGTGCGGCCGCGCCAGGCAGGCGATCCGCAGCGTATCGAGGACGATGCCTTGCTGTTGTGTCGGGGCTGGCCGTTGCCGGGTTATCCCGGTCTGCAATGGGGCCAGTCGTCGATGCACAAGCTGCTGCGGCGCTGGAAGCGTCATCGTCCGGACGTTTTGTACATCGCCACCGAAGGCCCGCTCGGCTTGTCGGCATTGCGCGCGGCGCGGCGATTGGGGATCTCGGTGGTCAGCGGCTTTCACACCAATTTTCAGCAATACACCAACCAATACGGGCTGAGTTTGCTGACGCGCTTGCTCACCCATTATCTGCGCTGGTTTCACAACCGCTCGGCGATGACCCTGGTGCCCAGTTTCAGTCAGCGCCTGGAACTGGAGCGTCGGCATTTCGACCGTCTCGCCCTGCTCTCTCGAGGCGTGGACAGCCAGTTGTTTCACCCGGCCAAGCGCCTCAACGGCTTGCGCGAGCAATGGGGTTTGTCCGAGCAGGACATCGCGGTGATTCACGTTGGACGTCTGGCCCCGGAGAAGAACCTCGGCCTGCTCAAGCGCTGCTTCGACACCCTGTGCAGCACTTATCCACAGCGCAATCTGAAGCTGATTGTGGTCGGCGACGGACCGCAACGAATGGCGCTGGAAAAGGACATTCCGCAAGCGATCTTTTGTGGCTCACAACGCGGCGAAGCGCTGGCTGCACACTATGCGTCCGGCGATATCTTTCTGTTCCCGAGCATGACCGAAACCTTCGGCAACGTGGTGCTTGAAGCACTGGCCTCAGGGCTGGGGGTGGTGGCTTACGATCAGGCTGCGGCGGCGCAGCACATTCGTCACGGCTACAACGGCGTGTTGGCGATGCCGGGGGATGAGGAGGCGTTTTGCGATGCGGCGGCGTGGTTATTGGAAGAGGATGAGCGCTTGCGTTGCGTGCGGCTGAATGCGCGGCAGCATGCCAGTCGCCAGGGGTGGGCGGCGATCATCGAGCAGTTTGAAATGCATTTGCGTGGGGCGTGTGTAGGGGAGCAGGTGTTGCCGAATGCGCAGACATTGCCCTGAATCCTGGCTGACTTTGAAGCCGCCATCGCTGGCTTGCCAGCGATGCCGTCAGTGAGAGCGACGCTTAAACCAGCGTCATCAACGCCTCACGGCTGAACGGCAGAATGTCCTGCTCACGCCCTTCACGGACTTTCAGCGCCCAATCCGGATCAACCAGCAGCGCACGGCCTACCGCCACCAGATCGAACTCGTCGTTGTTCAGACGCTCCAGCAGTTTCTCCAGGCTCGCCGGTTGCGCGACCTTGTCGGTGTTGACCATGAACTGCAGGAACTCGCCGTCCAGGCCGACACTGCCCACGGTGATGGTCGGTTTGCCGGTCAGCTTGCGCGTCCAGCCCGCCAGGTTCAGTTCGGAACCGTCGAACTCAGGTTCCCAGAAACGTCGCGTCGAGCAGTGGAAAATGTCCACGCCGGCGTCGGACAGCGGTTTGAGGAATTCGCCCAGCGCCTCCGGAGTCTGCACCAGACGCGCGGTGTAATCCTGCTGCTTCCACTGCGAGAAACGGAAGATGATCGGGAAGCCTTCACCGACTGCCGCGCGCACCGCTTGAATCAATTCGATGGCGAAACGCGAGCGGTTGGCCAGGCTGCCGCCGTATTCGTCGGTGCGCTGGTTGCTGCCTTCCCAGAAGAACTGGTCGACCAGATAACCGTGGGCGCCGTGGATTTCCACGCCGTCCATGCCGATGCTTTTGGCATCTTTGGCGGCCTGGGCGAACGCGGCGATCACCTCCTGAATGTCCTGTTTGGTCATGCCGTGCACCACGACCTGACCCTCCTTGAGTTTTTCCGTCGGGCCGTAAGCCGGCACGCTGGCGTCCGGCTCGGTGCCGATGCGGCGCACGCTGCCGACATGCCACAGTTGCGGAACAATCTTGCCACCCTCGGCGTGCACCGCGTCGACGACTTTTTTCCAGCCGGCCAGTGGCGCTTCACCGAAGAACTGCGGCACGTTCGGATAACCGTTGGAAGCCTTGTGACCGACGGTGGTGCCTTCGGTGATGATCAGACCGACACCGGCCGCGGCGCGGCGACGGTAGTACTCGATGACTTTGGAATTGGGTACGCCACCCGGGGAAAACGAGCGGGTCATCGGCGCCATGACCACACGGGTCGGCAGTTCGAGGGCACCTAGGTGGAACGGTTTGAACAGGGCTTGCACCGGCATTGGAAGGCTCCACAGGGAATGACTTTATGACGGCGATAATATGGAGGGTTACAAGGCTTGAACAGCATTATTGATTTGGGTGATCAAGGATCAAAAGACACAAAGCAAAAGATCGCAGCCTTCGGCAGCTCCTACAGTCATTCGATTACTCGATTACGTGTAGGAGCTGCCGAAGACTGCGATCTTTTGATCTTGCTGTTTCAGCCCAGCGCTTTTTCAATCGCGTGCACGATCGTCGGATCATCCGGCGCCGTGCGCGGCGAGAATCGTGCCAGTACCCGGCCGTCCTTGCCGAGCAGAAACTTCTCGAAGTTCCAGGTGATATCCCCGGGAAACTCCGCGCCCTCGCCCGCCAGCAAGCGGTAGAGCTGATGACGATCGTGGCCGTTGACTTCAAGCTTGCTCGACAACGGAAACGTCACGCCATAGTTCAGGCTGCAGAAGTCCTGGATTTCCTGTTCGGTGCCTGGCTCCTGACCGGCAAACTGATTGCACGGCAGGCCCAGCACACTGAAGCCTTTGTCTTTGAATTGCTGATAGAGGTTTTCCAGTGCCGCGTACTGTGGGGTCAAGCCGCATTTGGAGGCGACGTTGACCACCAGCACGACTCGGCCCTTGAAAGGCGCCAGCGGTAGCTCCTGACCATCCAGGGCTGTCAACTTAAGGTCGTGAAAAGCACTCATGACGTACTCCAGGATTCCCGTGTTCTACTCGAAACAGCCACTTGGCGAGGCCACCAAGGACAGCCGCGGACTAAAAAGGCGCCCGCAGGCGCCTCTCCAGTACTCGAAGCTTAGCGCAGAAAATCAGTGGTGATGGCCACCTTCGCCATGGACGTGGCCATGAGCGACTTCTTCCTGGCTGGCGTCACGGATGGCAACGACCTTCACTTTGAAGTTCAGGCGCTGACCGGCCAACGGGTGGTTACCGTCAACGGTGACGTCGTCGCCGTCCAGGTCACGGATGGTCACGATCTGCATCTGGCCGTCCGGCGCCGAAGCGTGGAACTGCATACCGACTTCCAGCTCGTCAACGCCTTCGAACATGCTGCGGCTCAGGGTGCTGACCAGTTCAGCGGCGTATTCGCCGTAAGCGTCTTCCGGCTCAACGGACACTTCCAGCTCGTCACCAACAGCTTTGCCTTCCAGAGCTTTTTCCAGGCCCGGGATGATGTTGCCTGCGCCTTGCAGGTAGACCAGCGGAGCGCCGCCGGCGGAGCTGTCGATGACCTCACCAGCGTCGTTGGTCAGGGTATAGTCGATGGAGACAGCCTTATTGGCGGCGATCAGCATGGGGCGAGACCTTTTGCAGAAGAATATAGAAAGGCCAAGTTTAGCGAAGCAATCGCGCGAAAGCGAACACAACCCGGACAAACGGAATTCGACGATCACCGGCTTCCATCAGGATGAACACGGTCACTGGGTGGCCGAGCTTTCCTGTGGCCACACCCAGCACCTGCGTCACCAGCCGCCATGGCAATCGCGGGCCTGGGTTCTTGACCCGGCGCAACGTATTGAAAAAATAGGCCAACCCTTTGCCTGCGGTTGGTGCGCACAAGGCTCGGTTAGCGATAACCTTGGCGACTGAATTGCGGTAGGCGGTCACGTATAGATCGCCACCATTGCCATGCACCTTTAGAGAATCCGCATGCAAACTTTTTTTATCGCGCCCACCGATTTTGGCGTGGGTCTGACCTCCATCAGCCTCGGGCTGGTGCGCACCCTGGAGCGGGCCGGACTGAAAGTCGGCTTCTTCAAACCGATTGCCCAGCCGCATCCGGGCGATACCGGCCCCGAGCGTTCCACCGAACTGGTGGCGCGCACCCACGGCCTGAAACCGCCGCAGCCACTGGGCCTGGCCCATGTCGAGCGGATGCTCGGCGACGGTCAGCTCGATGAGTTGCTTGAAGAAATCATCGCCCTCTATCAGCAAGCGGCTATCGGCAAAGACGTGCTGGTAGTCGAAGGCATGGTGCCGACCCGCAGCGCCAGCTACGCCGCGCGGGTCAATTTGCACCTGGCCAAGAGCCTGGATGCCGAGGTGATTCTGGTCTCGGCACCGGAGAACGAAGTGCTCGCGGAACTCTCCGGCCGCGTCGAATTGCAGGCGCAATTGTTCGGCGGCCCGAAAGACCCGAAAGTCCTCGGCGTGATCCTCAACAAGGTCAAGACCGACGAGAGCATGGACGCCTTCGCCACGCGCCTCAAAGAACATTCGCCGTTGTTGCGCAGCGGTGATTTCCGCCTGCTCGGCTGTATCCCTTTCCAGCCCGAACTCAACGCGCCACGCACCCGCGACGTCGCCGACCTGATGGGCGCGCAGGTGCTCAACGCCGGCGATTACGAAACCCGGCGCATGAGCAAAATCATCATCTGCGCGCGCACCATGCGCAACACCGTGGAGCTGCTCAAGCCCGGCGTGCTGGTGGTGACCCCGGGCGACCGCGACGACATCATCCTCGCGGTCAGCCTCGCGGCGTTGAACGGCGTGCCGCTGGCCGGCCTGTTGCTGACCAGCGACACCTTGCCCGACCCACGCATCATGGATTTGTGCCGTGGCGCGTTGCAGGCCGGTCTGCCGGTGTTGTCGGTGAGCACCGGCTCCTACGACACCGCCAACCTGCTCAATGGTCTGAACAAGGAAATCCCCATTGATGACCGCGAGCGCGCGGAGATCATCACTGACTTCGTCGCCAGCCATCTCGACGCCAAGTGGTTGCATCAGCGCTGTGGCACGCCGCGGGAAATGCGCCTGTCACCCGCGGTATTCCGCTATCAACTGATTCAACGGGCGCAGTCGGCGAACAAACGCATCGTCCTGCCCGAAGGCAGCGAGCCGCTGACCGTGCAAGCGGCGGCGATCTGCCAGGAGCGCGGCATCGCCCGTTGCGTGTTGCTGGCCAAACCCGAAGACGTCGAAGCCGTGGCCCGTGCACAAGGTATCGAGTTGCCGCCGGGGCTGGAAATTCTCGACCCGGACCTGATCCGCGAGCGCTACATCGAGCCGATGGTCGCCCTGCGCAAAAGCAAAAGCCTCAACGCGCCGATGGCCGAACAGCAACTGGAAGACACCGTGGTGATCGGCACCATGATGCTCGCGCTGGATGAAGTCGACGGCCTGGTCTCGGGCGTGATCAATACCACCGCCAACACCATCCGCCCGGCCCTGCAACTGATCAAGACCGCACCGGGCTGCACGCTGGTGTCGTCAGTGTTCTTCATGCTGTTCCCCGAAGAAGTGCTGGTCTATGGCGACTGCGTGATGAACCCGCACCCGAGCGCCGTCGAACTGGCGGAGATCGCCCTGCAAAGCGCCGATTCCGCAGCGGCCTTCGGCATCTCCCCGCGCGTGGCGATGATCAGCTACTCCAGCGGCGAATCGGCCAGCGGCGAAGAAGTCGAGAAAGTCCGCGAAGCCACTCTGCTCGCCCACGAGCAACAGCACTCGCTGCTGATCGACGGACCGCTGCAATACGACGCTGCCGCCAACGCAGACGTCGCCCGGCAACTGGCGCCGAACAGCCAGGTGGCCGGTCGCGCCACGGTGTTCGTGTTCCCCGACCTGAACACCGGCAACACCACCCACAAAGCCGTGCAGCGCAGCGCCGACTGCGTCAGCCTCGGTCCGATGCTGCAAGGCCTGCGCAAACCGGTGAACGACCTGCCGCGCGGTGCGCAGGTCGACGACATCGTCTACACCATCGCCCTGACCGCGATTCAAGCCGCCAACCGACCTATGGATGTGTAAATGCTGGACTTCCTGCCCGCCCCGATTCGCGGCGTAATCGCCGCGCTGCTGTTGGCGCTCAATACGATTCTGCTGTGCTCGTTCCTGTTCTGCGTGGCGCTGATCAAAGTGCTGCCCTTCGACCTCGCCCGCCGCGCCTCACTGTGGCTGATGAGCCACACCCACGAAGCGTGGATCAGCAACAACAAAGGCTGGATGAACCTGGTGCGCCGCACCCGCTGGCACATCAGCGGCCTGCAAGGTCTGGACTACCAACACTCGTACCTGATCACCAGCAACCACCAGAGCTGGGTCGACATTCTGGTGCTGCAATACGTGCTCAACCGCCGTATTCAGCCGCTGAAGTTCTTCCTTAAGCAGGAGCTGATCTGGGTCCCGGTGATCGGTCTGGCCTGGTGGGCGCTGGGCTTCCCGTTCATGAAGCGCTACTCCAAGGCATACCTGGAAAAACACCCGGAAAAGAAAGGCAAAGACCTGGAAACCACGCGCAAGACCTGCGCGAAATTCCGCAACAATCCGGTGGGGATTTTCAACTTCGTCGAAGGTACGCGCTTCACCGAAGGCAAACATGCGCAACAGCAATCGCCATTCAAATACCTGCTCAAACCCAAGGCGGGTGGCATCGCCTTCGTGCTCGATGCGATGGGCGAACAGCTGGAGTCGATCGTCAACGTGACCATTCACTACCCGGGCGGCCGTCCGGGCTTCTGGGATCTGCTGTGCGGCAACGTGCGCGACGTGGTGGTGCACTTTGAAGAACTGAAAATCCCCCCGGCATTCATCGGCAAGAACTACGACCAGGACGGCGAATATCGCCTGCAATTCCAGGGCTGGATCAACCAGCTGTGGCAGGACAAAGATGCGCTGTTGGAACAGATGCACCGCGAATTCCCGAACCGGCACTAAACCTTGTGGGGGCCAGCCTGCCGGCGATTGCGGAGGGTCAGCAAGCATCACTGGTGAATGACACACCGCCATCGCTGGCAAGCCAGCTCCCACATTGGGATTGGTGCGTTCAGTTGGAGATTGGCCGGCTGTCAGGCCGCCATCGCTGGCAAGCTAGCTCCCACAAAATCAAGATCAAAAGATCGCAGCCTGCGGCAGCTCCTACAGGGTAGATAAGTACAACCCGCACGCGGCGCATGCCGCCCCACTCCAGGATGAGCGCAAGCTCGGCTGCAGCTCTTGATCTTGATCCACGGGCGACGTCGGCAGGCTGAGTGGAGGGATTGATCCGGGGGTGGGAGCGCAGCGACCGTTTGGCGCAGCCAAACACAGCGAGAGGAGGTGCAGCGAAGCAAACCGTAGGCGCTGCGCCCGGATAAATCCCGCAGCGAAGGGACCCCGAGCCCCAGCGAGCGGGCCGCACGCAGGAGCAAGCCTTTTTGGTTACTTTTTCGGCGTCTGGAAAAAGTGACCCGCCGTAAGGGCGGAACCCTAAGCCGCCGTTACCGCAGCAACGGATATACACCCAAAACCCCAAGAGCATGGTCGGCCCAAAGGCCGCCACCGCCGAAAACCAAATGCCTCCCCAATAAAAAAGCCCGCCGATGATCACTCATCCACGGGCTCTTCATTTCCGGCTAACGCTTAAATCGCACCACGCTGACGCAGCAGATCCAACACCTGCTTGACGCTTTCATCCAGCGACAACGACTGCGTGTCGATCACCAGATCAGCATTCAGCGGCACATCATACGGGAACGACTCACCCGGAATATTATCGCCACCGGCAGCATACAGACCCTGCGGATCACGCTCGGCACACACCGCTGGCGAAGCCTGCACATACACCGTCAGCAGACGTTCCTTGCCAATCAGATCCTTGGCCTGCTCGCGACCTTCCGCACTCGGCGCAACGAACGCCGCCAGGGTCAGCAGACCCGCCTCGTTGAACTGACGCGCCACATGCGCAGCACGACGCCAGTTCTCGGTGCGGCCAGCACGATCCTGCGGCAGCCCCTTGTTCAGATCATGACGCAGATTCTGACCATCGAGCACAAACACCGCACGGCCCATGTCGAACAGTTTGCGCTCGACCGCGTAAGCCAGCGTGCTCTTGCCCGCGCCCGACAGACCGCTGAACAACACGGTGGCCGGCTGCTGACCGAAACGCTGGGCACGTTCTTCAGTGGCAACATGGGCCAGTTTGCCGTGGTGCGAGGCCGTTCCGTGAGCCACTGGCTGCGCAACGATCATGCCGGCACCGACAGTGCCATTGGTCAAACGATCAATGACGATGAACGCGCCGGTGGTGCGGTTGCTGTCGTAACCGTCGAGGGCGATCGGCGCGTCGAGCGCGATTTTCACCTTGCCGATTTCGTTGAGCTGCAACGCGCTCGCCGGACCTTCTTCAAGGGTGTTGACGTCGACCTTGTTGACGATGCTGGCAATCGAGCCCGGCACATAACTGGTGGCGCGCTTGATGTCGTATTTCTTGCCCGGCAGCATCGGCTCTTCAGCCATCCACACCAGCATCGCTTCGAAGCTGTCGGTGACCGGCGGCACGTTGTCGGCATGCACCAGCAAGTCGCCACGGGAGATGTCGATTTCGTCTTCCATGGTCAGCGTCACCGCTTGACCCGGGCCGGCCTGCTCCAGCTCACCTTCGAAGGTGACGATGGATTTGACGCGACTGCTCTTGCCCGACGGCAGCACCACGACTTCGTCGCCCTTGTGCACGATGCCGCTGGCCAGTGTGCCGGCGAAACCACGGAAGTTCAGGTTCGGACGGTTGACGTACTGCACCGGGAAACGCAGGTCGGTGAAGTTGCGGTCGCCCGCCACTTCCACAGTCTCGAGGATTTCCATCAGCGACTGGCCTTTGTACCAAGGCGAGCGCTCGGACTTGTTGACCACGTTGTCGCCCTTGAGGGCAGACATCGGCACGAAGTGCATGCTGGTCGGCTTCATCTTCAAGCCTTCGGCGAACTTCAGGTAGTCGGCCTTGATCGACTCGAACACGCCTTCATCGAAGTCTTTCAAGTCCATCTTGTTGATGGCGACGACGATGTGCTTGATGCCGAGCAGCGAGGCAATGAAGCTGTGGCGACGGGTCTGGGTCTGCACGCCATAACGGGCGTCGACCAGGATGATCGCCAGGTCACAGGTGGACGCACCGGTGGCCATGTTGCGGGTGTACTGCTCATGGCCGGGGGTGTCGGCAATGATGAATTTGCGTTTGGCGGTGGAGAAATAGCGGTAGGCGACATCAATGGTAATGCCCTGCTCACGCTCGGCCTGCAGGCCGTCGACCAGCAATGCCAGGTCGATGTCGTCACCGGTGGTGCCGACTTTCTTCGAATCGCGGGTGATGGCTTCGAG